>JABDPK010000121.1 GCA_013042795.1 Saprospiraceae bacterium
GATGCTTCTAATTGTTCGATCCGCTTTTGAAGAGCTTCCCTGGAATCGTTCTCGTGGCGCTTTTCTTTTTTCAATATATCTTTTGTTTGATCATGTAAACTAATAGAATTATTTCCATTAGTAAACCTATCTATCCATCTTGTTATAGAAGTGGTAGACACACCATATTGTCTTGATAATTCTACAATTGAATTATCGGTCTCAATAAGCTTTTTGATTATTGTTGCTTTAAAAGATTCCGAATATCTGGGTTTCGATCGTCCTAGCTTTGTCATTCTTTTACATTTTTAATGACAACCTATTTCAGGAGTAGACCTATGATTAATTGATGATATTAAAACATTAAATCATTAAAACATCAGAACATTACAAAATCTTATCCTTCAAAATGAAATGAAATAGATATCGCCCTGGATATGATTTTATCAATTAAGGTCGATTCTTCTAGTTGGCCGTTAAAGACGTGAATGTTGCCTATCCCCTGTGAAAACTTGATTTCAGGGGAAAAGATGAAGAAAGGGAAAAAGAATTGGACACCGGCACCGATCTCGAATTGAAAATCATGGGGAGCAATTTGAATCAGGTCTTGTGCTTGTTCAACTCTTACGCTTGAATTGCTGTCTACATCGTAGCTGTACTTGAGACCACCGATGACAAATAGTCGCTTGTCTTTATAAGGTTCCGACTTGAAACGGAGAAGGAGAGGGATTTCCAGGAATACCGATTCAATCTTCTTCTGGCTCAGGGAGCCATTTTCAGAGAGGAATTCAAGCCTTCTTTCCGAAAAGGCAAAACCTGGTATGAACCTAAAATCAAAATACTGACCGATCTTAAGATTGGCTATGATATTCACATTCAGGCCGGGTTTATCAAGACCGTTTATGATTCTGATAGAGTCGCTTTGATTGAATTCTCTTGATTTATCGACAAGGTATCCTGAACTATGGGTACCCATCGTCAAACCAAAATAGAAAGGCTTCTTCTGGAAGTCCCAGTAATTATAATTTCCTTTTGGTTTGACCTGTCCTTCCAGAGAGTTTGCACTCAAAATAAATAGTCCAGTGAATATCAAGATTTTATACCAGTGTATATTGTGCATATGCCTAAGCTGAGCGGTTTCCATTCTACAGAACGAAATCCTGTCTTTTCTAGTATGTTAGCGAATTTTTCATAATCAGGAAATGCCTGGACAGACTCATATAGATAATTATAAGCTTTTTTGTCCTTCGACGTCTTTTTACCAATGAAAGGAAGAATGTATTTGAAATAGATATTAAAGATTTGTTTGAATGGGAAATATAAAGGTCGTGAAAATTCCAGGATAACTATCTTTCCTCCTGGCCGCAATATCCTCTCCATTTCAGAAAGACCTTTTTCAAGATTTCCAAAATTGCGTACGCCAAAGGCAACGGTACTTGCATCAAAATAATTATCTGGAAAACGCATTTTCTCACTATCACCTACTTCAAGACTTGCCAAATGCTTCAATCCGGCTTTTTCTATTTTTTTGTTTCCATAGTTTATCATTTCAGATGAAATATCCAAGCCTATGATCTCATCAGGAGAAATTTGCTTGTTGATTTCCAGGACCATATCAGCCGTACCTGTGGCCACATCCAGGATTTTCCTGTGTTCCTCCTGATTCAATCTCGATATGGCTTTGGAGCGCCATCTCCTGTCAATACCCAGGGAGAGGACACGATTTAACAGATCATACTTGGGTGCGATCTTGTCAAACATGTTGGTCACCTGAACCTTTTTCGAGCTTTCTTCTTTGTAAGGTTTAACAATTTTTTCTTCCAATTTCAAGGCTTTACTACAGCAAAAATAATCAAGTTAAGTTCCTCATCGGGAATAATCCTGCAAACCTAATAAATCTGAGCCTATAAGGTTCAAATCTAGCTTAAAAATCAATAGGTTATCTGCTAATAAAAGCTTATATTTGCGTCTTATTTTTTTAACTGAATTGTAATATATAAATGTCAGAAAATCAGAGGATTGTGCCGGTGAACATCGAAGATCAAATGAAATCTGCATACATCGATTATTCGATGTCTGTGATTGTCTCGAGAGCGTTGCCAGATGTACGTGATGGATTGAAGCCGGTACATAGAAGAATATTGTTTGGAATGGATGATTTGGGCCTAGCTTATAACAAGTCTTACAAGAAATCAGCCAGGGTCGTTGGAGAGGTGTTGGGTAAGTATCACCCACATGGTGATTCGTCGGTATATGATGCCATGATCCGATTGGGACAACCCTGGTCTATGAGATACCCGCTTGTTCAGATACAGGGAAACAAGGGTTCCATGGATGGGGATAGTCCTGCAGCTATGAGGTATACAGAAGCACGTCTGGAAAGGATGAGCGATGAACTCCTGGACGATATTAAAAAAGAAACGGTTGATTTTAAACTGAATTTTGATGATTCATTAAATGAACCAACGGTTCTTCCTACAAAACTGCCAAATCTATTGATCAATGGCGCATCAGGTATTGCTGTTGGTATGGCAACCAATATGCTTCCTCATAATTTGTCTGAAGTGATTGACGGTACGATCGCAACAATCGACAATCCTGATATTTCGATAGATGATTTAATGGAACATATTAAGGCACCCGATTTCCCAACTGGAGGAATTATCTATGGCATAGATGGCGTCAGAGAGGCATTCCATACGGGACGCGGAAGAGTAGTGGTCCGGGGACGTGCCATTATCGAGGAAAGGAAAAATGACAGGGAGTCTATAATAATCACCGAGATACCTTACCAGGTCAATAAAGCATCCCTGGTCATGAAAATCGCTGATTTGGTAAACAATGGAAGAATAGAGGGGATCAGTGATATTCGTGATGAATCAGACAGGAAGGGACTTAGAGTAGTCGTGGATATCAAAAGAGATGCTATGGCTAAAGTTGTCCTCAGTAATTTATTTAAATATACACCGCTTCAGAGTTCTTATGGCGTCAATAACATTGCTCTGGTAAACGGAAGACCACGGCAATTGAATCTGAAACAATTGCTGGAAGAGTTTGTAAAGTTCAGGATTGAAGTCATCGTTAGAAGAACACAATTTGATCTGGACAAGGCTGAACAACGGGCGCATATTCTCGAGGGTCTTATCAAAGCGATTGATAACATTGATGAAGTTATCAAGATCATACGTGGATCAAAGACTGTTGAGGATGCCAAACTCAATTTAATTGCAGCCCTTGATCTGAGCGAGATTCAGGCTAAAGCAATTTTGGATATGAGACTCCAGAAACTGGTCAGTCTCGAAATGACGAAGTTGCATGAAGAGTATGAAAAATTACTTGTACTGATCGCTGATTTGAAAGATATTTTGGGCAGTGAAGAAAGACAAAGGTCGATCATCAAGGAAGAATTGACTGAGCTAAGAGAAAGATATGGAGATGAAAGAAGGACAGAGATCACTTTTGCAGATGGCGAGATAAATATCGAGGATATGATTCCTAATGAAGAAGTCGTCGTAACGATTTCTCACCTTGGATATATCAAGAGAACAAACTCAAAGGAATATAAAGTGCAGGGAAGAGGAGGAAGAGGATCAAAAGGTAGCAAGACCAGGAACGAAGACTATCTTGAACATCTCTTTATCGCCAATAATCACAATTATTTATTGCTGTTTACCGAACGTGGTAAGTGTTTTTGGTTGCGTGTATTTGAGATTCCGGAAGGCACGAAAACATCAACCGGAAGAGTGATTCAGAATGTGATCAGTTTGCCTAAGGACGACAAGGTCAAAGCATATATTTTGATTGAAGACCTGAGGGATAAAGATTATAATGAAAGTCATAATATTGTTTTTGCGACGAAGAACGGAGTGATTAAAAAGACTTCAGTTGAAGCTTATTCAAGACCAAGAGTAAATGGAATTAATGCAATTACAATCAGGGAAGATGATCAGCTAATCGAAGTAAAACTGACAGATGGCCACAGAAATATCATGCTGGCCAGTAAATTTGGAAAGGCTATCAGGTTTAATGAGTCAAAAGTTCGTGAAATGGGAAGAACTGCTGCAGGAGTCAGAGGCATGAAAATCGATCTTAAAGGTGGCGATGAAATTATTGGAATGATCATAGATGATCCATTGGATCAGTCCAAGACTATCCTGGTAGTTTCTGAAAGAGGATATGGCAAAAGATCGGAAATAGAGGATTATCGAGTCATTAACAGGGGAGGTAAAGGAATGAAAAATATGCAGTTAACAGAAAAAACCGGTCAGGTAGTTTCTATTAAATCTGTAAGTGAAGAAGACAATTTGATGATTACTACAAAAAATGGAATAGTAATCAGGATGAATGTAAATGACATCAGGGTGATGGGAAGGGCAACCCAGGGTGTAAAGGTTATCAGACTTGACGATAACGATTCTATTGCAGATATTGCAGTAATAAATAGTAGTACTTCAGATGAAGAGGAGTAAGATTAACACTTGGCAAAGGAAATCTTAACATATTTTAAGGACTATTGACAGCATTTATATTGTATATATACTAGACAAAACTAATTATTGATGAAAAAATTTATTGCTCTCCTTTTCCTAGGAGCTTTTCTAAGTAACAGCATTATTGCTCAGGATCCCGGTAAGGATTTAAAAAATGCCGAAAAATCTCTTAAACAGTTTATTACTGACGAAACTAAACTGGACCAGTTGAACGAAGGAATGAGACTATTGGAATCTGCATTCACTTCGTCTGAAATTAGTGGTCAGGCCAAGTCATGGTTGACAAAAGGCAAGATCTTCAATGAAGTAGCTAATGCTGAATTTAAGAGGAAAACGATCGATCCAGCATACCAGTTAGCAAGTGAAGATGCTGCGATCAAAGCATTCAAGGCATTTGCAAAAGCCAATGAAATTTCAACAAAGAAAAATGATCTGAAGACCATAGAGAATGGTGTCACAGAAGTAGAATCTCACCTGAACAATTTTGCAATTTTTGCATACCAGGCACAGGAGTATAATGCTGCTTTTGACAATTTTAAAACATCTATCGAAGCATATGAACTGCTTAAAAGCATGGACAAAAAAAGCAGACTGGATGATGCTGAAATGTTATTGACAGATCAGTACTTTTTTGCAGGCGTAAGCGGTTATTATGCCCAAAGATATGATGAGGTTGCACCTTATCTGCAGAAATTATATGAAGATGATAGTGAAGAAGCATTTGTCTATGAAGCACTTTACAATATGTACAGGGATTCAGATAGTGATAAAGCCAAAGCGTACCTGGACAAAGGAAGAATGAAATTTCCTGATGATACAGGATTGCTTTTTGCAGAAATCAATCATTATCTCAAAAATGGTGAATTGGATAAGTTGATCAGTAAACTGGAATTGGCTTTGGAAAAGGAGCCTGATAATGTGTCTATCTACAATACATTGGGAAGTGTATATGATCAGCTGCACCAAAAAGAAAGAGAGGCTGGCAACGAAGAAAAAGCTCAGGAATACTTCAATAAAGCATTGGAATATTATAATCTGGTGCTAGCCAAGGATGAGAGTAATTTCGACGCGACTTACAGTGTAGGGGCATTGCATTATAATAAGGCAGCAACATATGTTGATGTATTAAATGAACTGGCAGCTGATCTTACAACTGCAGGAATGAAAAAATATGATGCGACAAAAGTAGAAATGGATGAGATATTTAACAAAGCTCTTCCGTTTTTCCTTAAAGCTGAAAGTCTGAATGGTTCGGACATGAATACCTTGATCGCTTTAAAGGAAATTTATGCCAGACTGAATGATTTGGAAAAATCAGAGTCTTACAAAATGAAAATGGAAAACCTGTCCTCCGGACAATAGGGTATCTTATAAATAAATATTTAGAGAGGAGTTCGTTTACGGACTCCTTTTTTTGTTTAAGAAGACATTTCGACCAACTTAGATTATGTGAGTGATCAGTCTTTTATATCTTCATGATCCTATGAA
>JABDPK010000122.1 GCA_013042795.1 Saprospiraceae bacterium
AATGCATTATCGGTTGTGACCGGCGTTTCAGGTTCGGGAAAAACAACCCTTGTTAAGCAAATACTTTACCCGGCACTTAAAAAACACCTGGGTGAAATTATTTCCCAGGCTCCAGGCACTTATAAAAGCCTGGGTGGTGATCTCAATATGATTTCAAAAGTGGAAATGATCAACCAGAGCCCAATTGGAAAGTCAAGCCGATCCAACCCCGCTACTTATGTCAAAGCTTATGATTCAATAAGATCTCTTTTTGCTTCTCAGCAGGCATCGAAAATTAAAGGCTTCCAAACCAAACATTTTTCATTTAACGTGGAAGGAGGAAGGTGCGAAAATTGTAAAGGTGAAGGTGAAACGACTGTAGAAATGCAATTCCTGGCTGATGTGAAACTCACTTGTGAAGATTGCCAGGGCAGGAGATTCAAACAGGAAGTTTTGGAAGTAGAATATAAAGGAAAGAACATCTTTGATGTTTTAAACCTGAGTGTCGAAGAAGCCATTGAATTTTTCAAAGACCGACGCGATATTTTAAACAAACTCAAGCCCCTGGATGACGTAGGACTCGGTTATGTCAAACTTGGCCAAAGTTCCAACTCATTATCGGGAGGAGAAGCCCAACGGGTCAAACTGGCGTTTTACCTGGCCAAGGAAAATAGTAGCGATCATATCTTTTTTATTTTTGACGAACCCACGACCGGTCTTCATTTCCATGATATCAACAAACTCATGGATGCCCTTAATGCCCTGGTTGAGATAGGACATACCGTAGTTATCGTGGAACATAACATGGAAGTCATCAAGTCAGCAGACTGGATCATTGACCTGGGACCAGATGGTGGAAAAGGCGGTGGAGAATTGTTGTTTGATGGGCGCCCTGAGGACCTTGTAAAGGTTAAAAGATCTCATACGGGAACCTACTTGAAAGCCAAGCTCTAATGCCATAAATTGTTCCTCTATCTTTATGACAATGAAAAACAAGAAAAAACCAGGCTTTTCGGGACTACCCCCTTTCACAAGAGGTCCTTATGCGTCCATGTATGTGGGAAGACCATGGACCATCAGGCAGTATGCCGGTTTTAGTACTGCAGAAGAAAGCAATGCTTTTTACAGGAGAAACCTGGCTGGAGGACAAAAAGGTTTGTCTGTTGCTTTTGATCTGCCAACCCACCGGGGATATGATTCTGATAATCCCCGAGTAAAAGGTGATGTCGGTATGGCAGGTGTAGCAATCGACAGTGTAGAGGATATGAAGATTTTGTTTGATCAGATTCCCCTGGATCAAATGTCTGTGTCCATGACGATGAACGGAGCAGTTATTCCGATTATGGCATTTTATATAGTCGCCGCTGAAGAACAAGGCGTCTCCCCTGATCAACTCAAAGGAACGATTCAGAATGATATCCTCAAAGAATTCATGGTCAGGAATACATATATCTATCCGCCACTGCCTTCTATGCGGATCATATCTGATATTTTCTCCTATACTGCCAGATATATGCCGCGATTCAATTCCATTAGTATTTCAGGGTACCATATGCACGAAGCCGGGGCTCCTGCGGATCTCGAATTGGCATATACCATAGCAGATGGCCTTGAATATATTAAAGCCGGACTCGATGCCGGACTGGATATCGATCGGTTTGTTAGTCGTTTTTCATTTTTCTGGGGTATAGGAATGCAATTCTACACTGAAGTCGCCAAGATGCGTGCAGGGAGAAAATTATGGGCCGAGATTGTAAAGCAGTTTAATCCTCAAAATCCGAAAACAATGGCATTGAGAACACATTGCCAGACATCCGGTTACAGCCTGACTGCACAGGATCCATATAATAATGTGGCCCGGACAACCATTGAAGCCATGGCCGCAACAATCGGTGGCACCCAATCTTTGCATACAAATTCACTTGATGAGGCCATTGCATTACCAACGGATTATTCTGCAAAGATTGCGAGGGAAACACAAAAATATTTACAATCAACTTCAGGAATTACACAAGTGATCGACCTGTTTGGAGGAAGTACGTTTATTGAATCCCTGACAGAAGACATTTATCAAAAAGCGAAAATACACCTTGCCGAAATTGATAAGTACGGAGGTATGGCAAAGGCTCTTGAAGCTGGAATTCCTAAAATGCGTATTGAGCAGGCAGCTGCATCCAAACAGGCAAGGATAGATTCCGGGGAAGAAAAAATTATTGGTGTTAATCTATTTGAAAAGGGCCTAGATGATTCACTGGAAATTCTTGAAGTAGATAATCGAAAAGTTCGTAAAGAACAAATTAACAGGCTAAAATTAATCCGGGCCAATAGAAATGAAGAAAAAGTCAAAACGGCACTTGATACATTGACAAAAGCTGCAAATAACAAAAACATCAATATCCTTGAAGAGGCCGTTGTTGCTGCAAGATGTCGTGCTTCATTGGGAGAAATATCAATGGCTCTCGAAAAAGTATTTGGCCGCTATAAGGCTGAAGGCAAACTCATCACAGGTGTATATTCAAAAGCAATACAAATGGACAGCTATTTTGCAGAAGCCAGGAAAAAGGCTGACAAATTCTACGAGAACTTTGGTCGGCGCCCAAGAATACTTGTTGCCAAATTGGGTCAGGACGGTCATGACCGTGGAGCTAAAGTTATAGCCACAAGTTTTGCTGATCTCGGTTTTGATGTAGACGTAGGACCTTTATTCCAGACCCCTTCAGAAGCCGTAAAGGATGCTATAGAAAATGATGTACACATCCTTGGTATATCGTCATTGGCTGCCGGTCATAAAACACTTGTTCCCGAGCTTGTTAAAATCTTAAGAGAGAAAGAAAGGGAAGATATCATGGTTGTTGTAGGTGGAGTTATCCCGCCAAAGGATTACCAGTTTTTATTTGATTGTGGCGTAGCAGCAGTCTTTGGTCCAGGGACAGTTATATCCAAAGCAGCAATTGATGTGTTGAACCTTCTACTCGAAAATTAGGCCTTTGACCAACATTCTCCTGGTTTTTGATGTCTGTTATATTAAATTCATCCGATAATGAAAATTGTTATTATCATTTTCACCCTCTTGCTATCCTTCTCATGTAATAAGGACTGTCCCCAACTCATAGATTCTACCTGTTACAGCTTTGACATTAGACAATGTCAGACTGATTCCTTTTCTGATGCCGTCCCTGAAACAGATACAAGATCAGATCGGGAAATAAAAATGAAAGCCTGGCTGGAGAGCAAGAACATATTCCTGGAAAAAATTCGCCTGGAGATTAGTTTTCACGATGCTGTTTGTGAAGCTTGTCATGTCTGTCC
>JABDPK010000123.1 GCA_013042795.1 Saprospiraceae bacterium
GCTATTATTGGATATAAAGGTAATGGTGCCATTATTCATTACCGTCCGGATAAGGAAAAATGCGCGATGATTCATGATGAGGGCATCTTACTCTCTGATTCTGGGGGTCAATATCTTGATGGCACAACCGATATTACAAGAACAATCAGCTTTTCCGAGCCTACAGCAGAAGAAAAGAATGCGTATACAAGAGTTTTAAAGGGTCATATTTCTCTTTCAATGGCTGTTTTTCCTGAAGGTACAACAGGAGGTCATCTAGATATGCTGGCCAGGAAAGACCTTTGGCAGGATGGACTCAACTTCCTGCATGGCACAGGACATGGTGTTGGGTCTTTTAGGAATGTTCATGAACCGCCCCAGGGATTTGCGCCTGGTGGATCTATGCGTGCACGCACTAAACATGTCCCGGGGATGGTAACTACCAATGAACCAGGATATTATGAAGAAAACAAATTTGGTATAAGGATTGAGAATTTACTAGTGGCTAAAAAATCCGGTTTTGATGGTTTCCTGGATTTTGAGACAATTACCTTATTCCCGATTGATACTTCACTCATCGACCAACCGATGTTGACCAGAGGTGAACTGGAATGGCTAAATTCATATCATAATATGGTTTATGAAAAATTGAGTCCACATCTTGACGAAGAACACAAATCATGGCTCAAGAATAAATGTGCGGCACTTTAAGGTAAATATTTGATATTTTCTTTTTCTTTGTTGGCATAAACAAATCTGAAAAAAAATGTCTGGTGGACACGATCAAAATTGGGGGAAAAAAGGTTCTTGCTTGGGACAATTTTTAGTTGCGTTTTTATTGTTTGTCATCCTTCTGATCTGGGTATACAATAAAAATGGTGCTGGATTGGGATAAAATTCCGAACTGACATTATATTTCCTTGCTGTAAAACAGCATCAAATACATTTATACATCAAAGCTTGTTATATCAACAAACTTCTGGACTCTTAGTCTTATGTCGTCCTGGCTTAGCTTTTTCATCTTGGTCAGGCTAAACTCTTCTACACAAAAAGATGCCATAGCCGAGCCATAGATAACTGCTCTTTTAAGGTTTTCAAAGCTTAGGTCGTCTGTTTTGGCAAGATGACCGATAAAGCCACCTGCAAAAGTATCTCCTGCACCAGTAGGATCCTTAACCATGGACAGCGGAAGGGCTGGCGCATAAAACATCTGATCTGGTGATATTAATAGGGCGCCGTGTTCCCCTTTTTTAATCACAAGGTATTTCGGACCCATTTCGAAAATTTTCTCTGCTGCATTGACCAGTGAATATTCACCTGATAATTGTCTTGCTTCCTCGTCATTGATCGTGAGTACCTGTACCCTTGAAATTGCTTTTTTAAGATTTTCCAGGGCTATATCCATCCAGAAATTCATAGTATCAAGTACGATGAGTCTCGGATTTGACAATTGATCGATGACCCTGTTTTGTATTTCCGGTGTCAGGTTTCCAAGCATTACATATTTACTATCATAATAACTGGCCGGTAATTCAGGATCAAAATCATCCAATACATTCAAGTCGGTTGTTATGGTATCTCTCATGTTCATGTTCTCATGGTATTTACCTGCCCAGAAGAAAGTTTTACCATTCGATAATACTTTTAGTCCTTCCATATTGACACCTCTGCCTTCGAGTTCCCTGATCTCTTCATCGGGAAAATCACCGCCTACGACTGAAGTCAGACGAATATCATTAGTGAAATAAGAGGCTGCCCATGAAATATAGGTACATGCTCCCCCGATTACCTTTTCTACTTTTCCAAAGGGTGTTTCGATATCATCAAAGGCAACTGTGCCGACTGTAAGAATGCTCATGAATTAAATTTGTGAATGCAAAAGTAAGATTATGCCGTTCAATAAACAATAAACCATGAAAGTAAAGAATTGATCTATTCGAAGAGCTTCATTTGTCCATCTCCAAATAGTCTGAAGCTTTTACGGTGAAGTGGACTGATACCGTTTTCCAGGATTGATTTCCTATGGGTTATTGTCGGGTAACCCATATTTGTTTCCCAGGAATAATACGGATACTTTTTCGCCATCCTTTTCATATATCTGTCTCGGCTGACTTTGGCCAAAACTGATGCAGCGGCTATAGAATAAAATTTGTCATCTCCTTTTATAATGCATTCAAAAGGTATTTTTTTATAAGGCTTAAAGCGGTTCCCGTCAACAAGAATCAACTCTGGTCTGGTTTTAAGTCTGTCCAGCGCCTTATGCATGGCGAGAATGGAAGCATTCAGGATGTTTATTTTATCAATCTTTCCTGGTGTGACCTGGCTTACTTTAAAGTCTATAGCATTTGCTTTGATGAAGTGAAAGAGTTCTTCTTTTTGAATGAAGTTCAGTTTTTTGGAGTCCCTCAGGAATGGGTGACTAAAATCCTTGGGCAGGATTACAGCTGCTGCAAATACAGGTCCTGCAAGACATCCACGACCTGCTTCATCACAACCCGCTTCTATTTTATCATTCCTTAAAAAGGCTTTAAGCATAAAAAATTAAAATTATAGACAAATTTATAAGCAAAATCGGATCATTGGTGTTATACTCCCATGTACTTTGAAAAGTTCTATGCTTACCGAAAATTGCTCATAGGGATATTTCTTGTCCTCACCCTGGCTGGTGTATTCTTTATTCCAAGGTTATCCTATGACTTTAGTTTTGAACAATTCTTCCCCCAGGGTGACGAAGACCTGGAATTTTTCCAGTCATTTGTAGAGGAGTTCGAATCCGATGATAATTTTCTGTTGATTGCATTTCCGAACAAACCATCGGTCTTTGACAGCACTTTTCTCAGTACCCTGGACGAGTTTTCTGTTAAATGTCGGGAACTTCCCTATGTCCAGTCAGTTCGGTCACTTACCAGATTCAGATACCCGGTAAAGACACCATTTGGACCTTCTTCAATCCCGGCCATTCACCTGGATGATTCTGAAAAGCTGAAACAGGACAGTATACGTCTGATGAATGATGATCGTGTCGTCTACAACCTTGTAAATGAAGATGCAACTGCGACTTCGCTCATTTTAAAAACAAAAGATGGGCTTTTCATCAATGAGTCAAAAGAGCTGATGAAAAATTTGAACCTGCTGCTTGAAGAATCCGGTTTCAGTCAATACCATATTTTGGGCAGGGCATATTTCCAGGACACAATGTCGAGGATGCAAGTCAGGGAGATCACTTTATCTACAATTATCAGCGGGATTCTTGTCACCATCATTATGGTGTTTTTATACAGAAGACCTATAGCTATAATGATTGCATTAAGTACCATTGGAATAGGCTTGATATTATTCCTGGCCATGCTATCTGTCCTTGGCAGGGAACTGACACTTATGGCAGCACTATATCCAGTATTAATGTTGATTGTTGGCACAAGTGATGTTGTGCACATTATGACAAAGTATATCGATGAGCTTAAAAAAGGGTTGACCAACAAGGAAGCTATTCAGATTACAATCAAACAAATCGGACTTGCTACCCTAATGACTTCTACGACCACTGCTGCAGGATTTGCGACATTGATGAGTTCAAGGATTCAACCCATACAGGGTTTTGGGCTGAATGCTGCTATAGGCGTTATACTTGCATATATTGTTGTCATAGCATTTACATGTCCGTTGCTTAGTTTGTTCGGGGCAGACAAACTGACAAGAGTAGATAATGGTTCTGATAAATGGTCGGTTTTTTTATCCCGGTTTTATGAGAAAACCCGGAAAAAAGAAACTCAGATATGGTTCGGGTTTATAATTTTTCTTGGTTTTTCGATATGGGGAATATCCATGATACACACCAATTATTCTATTTCATCAAATTTACCAAAGGGTGAAAAGATAACTGCGGATTTCAGGTTTTTTGAAGAGGAGTTTTCAGGCTTCAGACCATTGGAGATTGCCGGCTTTATACAAGAACCATATGAAATATATAACTATGAAGTTGTAGAAACGATAGACAGGCTTGAAAGATATATCAAGAACCAGGATGAGATCCAATCAGCTTTTTCCCTGGCAACAATAGCAAGGAGCATTAACCAAATGAATAATAGCAACCGAAAGGATGCTTATGAAATACCGGTCGAGGCTAAATACAGAACAATTGAGTCAATGATGGGAAAGGTGAAAATTGAAGGAACTGATATGCTGGTAAGCAAGGATAGAAGAAAAACAAGGATCAGTGCCAAGATTAAAGATGTAGGTTCAGAAAAGATAGGAGAGATCACCAAAACAATAAACAATTGGATAGATCAGAACACGGATAATGAAATCATTTCTTTCAGGCAAACCGGCACAGGATTGATACTAGATAAGAATTCTGAGTTTGTCAGATCGAGTTTGCTAACAGGTCTCGGAATTGCATTGGTGATCGTCAGTTTATTAATGGGGATATTATTCAGAAGTCCAAAAATGCTTTTTCTTGCATTGATTCCCAATATCATCCCACTTGTTTTTGCAGCAGCTATTCTTGGCCTTTTCAATGTTGCATTGGAAGCCGGAATTACCATTGTTTTTGCGATTATATTCGGGATTGCTGTAGATGATACGATTCATTTTCTGAGCCGATATAAACTGGCAAAAGATGTTACGGGTGATACCGAAGAAGCACTCAAAGCAAGCTATCATGAAGCAGGAAAGGCTATAATTTTCACATCAATTATCCTGTTTTTTGGTTTCCTTGTCCTGCTGTTCTCTGTGCATCCCCCAAGTGTTATTATCGGTTCTTTGATTGCTGTTACCCTCGTTAGTGCTGTCGTTGCGGATCTGACTATTCTTCCAGCCTTAATCAGGAAGTTTGATTTGTAAAGTATGAATGCTGGTGTTTTGGATTCTATGAGTTTAGGAATGATGAATGACGCCACTTATTCTGAAAATATTTTTGATAATCAGGAATAATATTTTTTTTTCGCATTATAGCATTATAGCATTATAGCATTATAGCATTATAGCATTATAGCATTATAGCATTATAGCATTATAGCATTATAGCATTATTTGAAAACGAAAAAGCAAAGTAATTCGTTATTAGTAAAAAGGGTTACATGAGAAACTATATCAAACATTTAATATCTATTAAAGTCGTCATTTCAATGATATTTGTTTCAGGCATGGGTTTGTCTGTACAAGGACAAGAGATTGAAAAGGTTTTTCAAGTCCGTTGCAATGAGCAGCCGGTTTATATTGCTAAAGAGAAAGAAGGCTTTAATATAATTAATGATACCTGGGAATCGATCATTGATGTCAGGTATGACACAATTTCACTCCTTGATGATTTTTTATTATCAGCCATTTCTGATGGAAAACAAGTTTTGTTGACCTGTCAGGGAACGCCTGTTTCACCACAGGATATGGAGTCCGTATATATGTATGCTGATGACGAACTGCGCGGATTATATTTTATTAGGAATACCAGAGATAAATATGGTGTGATTGATTATAATGGTAAGACGATTATACCTTTTGAATTTGAAAGAATTGAACATCTGAGTATTCATAAATACCTCTTCGCCATCAAGAATAATGAAAAGTACTATTTTGACTACATGGGTAATGTTCTTTTCAAATAAGGCCTTAGTAATTAATATTTCTTTCCCAGTAGTTCTGGTCCTCGATATCTTCAAGGATTTGAAGGTAATTCATGTATCGTAATTCGCTGATCTCTTCAGACTCAATGGCCGATTTGACTGCACAATTGGGTTCATTTCTATGTGTGCAATCAGCATATTTACATTCTGATGATTTAACAAAGAATTCCCTGAAGTTATGAGCAACATCCTGAACTTCAAGATGATTATAACTCAAAGTTTTTATACCCGGTGTATCAATAATTCTCGTGTTTTCACCAAGATCAAACATTTCGGCAAATGTAGTAGTGTGTTGACCTTTACCGCTGAAGTCAGACAATTCTTTTGTTTTCAGTTCAAGACCGGGTTTTATAAGATTGATTAATGAAGACTTGCCTACCCCGGACTGACCACTAAAGAGCGTTGTCTTTCCTTCAATTAATGTATTCATCTGATCAAGACCAACCCCTGTCATAGCTGATGTCAAATAACAGGAATAACCAATTTTCTCATACAGATCTTTTAAAAACTCAAATATTGAATTTTCCTTTTCACCATAGAGATCAGATTTATTAAAGAATATATGTACAGGTATATCGTAAGGTTCTGTCATAAGTAGAAACCGGTCTATGAATCCCTGCTTGAGTTTGGGGTCTTTAATTGTGACAATCAGAATGGCCTGGTCAATATTGGCTGCAATGATATGCAGGAAATGTTTTTTTCGTGGAGATTGCCTGATAACATAATTTCTGCGGTCTTCAATAGTTTTGATGATCCCGTTTTCTGACTTGGCTTCTCTTTGAATCATCACGATATCTCCAACGGCCACCGGGTTTGTGACTTTTTTGCCTTCAAGTCTGAATTTTCCAATCATTCGGGATGGGAGAATGGAACCGTCTTCCAATTGCACATCATACCAACTACCGGTAGATCTTACGATAAGTCCTTTAATCAAGTTCAATTGAAAAACTGTTTATTGATTGAATAGCCCCGGTTATATCTTTAACCAGTTCAGGCTTTTTTTCAAATGCATTTCCAATAACGATAATGTCTGCGCCGTTTCTCAATCCGGATATGGCTTTATCCACAGAATTGATGCCACCTCCTACAATGAGTGGAATGTCAAGAATTTTGGAAACAGAGTTGATCATCGATTCATTCACTGGATTTAAGGCGCCACTACCAGCTTCCAGGTAGATTAACTTAAGTCCCAGGAACTGGCCGGCCAGAGCGGTATTCCTGGCAGTCTTCAGATCGTCCTGTCCAATGGTTTGAGTCTGACTGACATAATTTACAGCAGTCATTTTCCCACCGTCAATTAACATATAACCACAGGGAATGATATCGATATTAGAGTGGTATAGGATTTCAGCAGATTGTACATGTTGACCGATCAGGTATTCAGGATTTCTGCCAGATATCATTGACAAAAGAAGCAATGCATCGGCATTGCTTCTGATCTGTTTGTCATTCCCGGGAAATATAACCACCGGTATATTAACCTGGCTGTTGAGCAGTTCTAATATTTTATCAATTTGATTATCATGGGAGGTACTGCCTCCAACAAAAAAATAATCAACTTTTGACCTGATCGAGACTTCTACCAGTTTTTCAAGATTTGAAAAATCAGGATTATCCGGATCAATAAGTACTGCCAGCTGCTTCAAGCCCTTATTTCGGGACTCCAGTATTTTATTGTAGATATACATGGAGTCCCAAAATAACAAAGCCTGCTTATTCCTGGTAATTATATTGCAGCAACTAACTGACTAATATTTAAACCAGGATGTCTTCTTCTACGGTCAACGGCACAGTTATATCTTTTTGCTCGATCTTTGCCTGTGCTGCTACAAGGCGCGCAATCGGAATTCTGTACGGCGAACAACTTACATAATCAAGTCCTGCAGAATTGAAGAACTTTATTGATTCAGGATCTCCGCCATGTTCTCCGCAGACACCTACTTCAAGCTTGGTATTTGCTTTTTTACCATGTGCATTTCCGATCTTTACAAGTCTGCCAACACCATATTGATCAATTGTCTGGAACGGATCATTGGCAATAATTCCTTTTTTAAGATATACAGGAAGGAATTTACCGATGTCATCCCGTGAAAATCCATAGGTCATTTGCGTCAGGTCGTTGGTTCCGAATGAGAAGAAATCAACTAGGGGAGCAATGATATCTGCAATAATGACAGCTCTTGGGATTTCAATCATTGTTCCGACCTTATAGTCGATGCAATCATTCTTTTCTTCACATACTTTCTGCGCAGTCTCCTTGATAATCGATAATTGTTCTTTCAATTCACCGCTCATACTGGTAAGTGGAACCATAATTTCCGGTCTTGCATTGATACCTTTTTTCCTCAGTTCAATGGCTGCTTCCAGGATTGCCCTGGTTTGCATTATTGAAATTTCAGGAAAAGTATTGGCAAGGCGACAACCCCGGTGCCCAAGCATAGGATTGGTTTCATGGAGCGTTCTTACCATTTCAACAACGTCATCATATTTTACATGAAGATCTTTCGCCATTTGCATCATACCAACTTCATCTTCCGGAAGGAATTCGTGAAGAGGAGGATCCAGCAACCTGATTGTGACCGGTTTGTCGTGCATTACAGAAAGAATGCTTTCAAAATCTTTTCTCTGAATTGGTAATAGTTTATTCAAGGCAATTTCTCTTTCTTCAACATTGTGTGCCAGGATCATTTCCCTGACCAGTTTAATGCGATCGCCTTCAAAGAACATATGTTCTGTTCTGCATAAACCGATACCTGTAGCACCAAAGTTAAGTGCAACCCTGGCATCTTTTGGATTATCAGCATTGGCCTTTACTTTAATTCTTGCAATGCCATCAGAAAGATTCAATAATTCCTTAAAGTCACCACTGATTTCAGGAAGCACCGTTTCGTGTTTTCCATCGAATACCTGCCCGGTTGTTCCGTTCAATGAAATCCAATCACCTTCTTTAAAGACTTTCTCTCCAGCCGTCATTATTTTCCTGGTATAATCTATCATGATCGTTCCTGCACCGGAAACACAACATTTGCCCATTCCCCTGGCTACAACAGCTGCATGAGAGGTAATACCACCCCTGTTGGTAAGGATACCCTGGGCTGAATCCATACCCTTGATATCTTCCGGGGATGTTTCTATTCTGACAAGGATGACTTTCTTTCCATCATCATTCCATTCTTCTGCATCTGATGCATGAAATACGATCTGACCACTGGCAGCACCCGGAGAAGCAGGAAGACCTTTTGCAATCTCTGCGTTTTCAAGTGTTGCTCCGGATTTAAAAACCGGATGCAGGAACTCGTTGAGTTTATTGGCCTCCATCCTGGTAATGGCTTCTTCTTTGGATATTACACCTTCTTTAAAAAGGTCCATTCCTATTTTGACCATAGCTTCCCCGGTCCTTTTTCCGTCCCTTGTCTGAAGTATCCAAAGCTTACCATCTTCAATAGTAAACTCAAGGTCCTGCATATCCCGATAATGATTCTCAAGTTTGAGTCGGGCATGATCAAGTTCTTTGAACTGTGCAGGCATGATTTCTTCGAGTGATGGGAAATTGGCTTTTCTGTCGTCTTCAGATATATTAGCCAGTGTTGCCCATCTTTCAGATCCAAGTTTTGTAATCTGCTGAGGTGTTCTTACGCCTGCGACAACATCTTCACCTTGTGCATTTACGAGGTATTCTCCGACAAAAACTTTTTCTCCAGTCGCCGGGTCACGTGTAAAAGCAACACCTGTTGCTGAATTTTTGCCAGAGTTACCAAATACCATGGCCTGTACGTTTACAGCAGTACCCCAATCGTGAGGAATGTCATTTAATTTCCTGTATTGAAATGCTCGTTGATTCATCCAGCTATCAAAAACGGCCAGGATAGAACCCCATAATTGTTCATAGGCATCATTTGGAATCTCTTTACCCGTTCGATTCCTGATAAGTTTTTCAAACTCTTCTACCATTTCCTGGAGTGCATCGATCGGCAATTCATTATCAAGGACAACATTTCTGCGTTCTTTTATTTTTTCTATTATTTCTTCAAATGGATCAGGATCTTCTTTGAAAAGTGGCTTGAGGCCCATGACAACGGAACCATACATTTGAAGGAATCGACGATAAGAGTCCCATGCCAGTTGTTCGTTGCCTGTTTTTTCAGCAAGTCCCAGGCATACCTTGCGGTTCATTCCCAAATTTAATACAGTATCCATCATACCTGGCATTGATACTCTTGCCCCTGACCGGACCGATAGAAGAAGGGGGTTACCCGCGTCTCCAAATGACTTGCCAGTAATTTTTTCAACTTCCTGTACGCTTTCGTAAACTTGTTTTTTCAGCGTTTCAAGGACTGTGTTTTTTCCTTCCTGGAAATATTGATTACAAGCTTCTGTTGAAATTGTGAATCCTGGAGGAACCGGTAATCCGATAAGATTCATTTGAGCTAAATTTGCACCTTTTCCTCCGAGCAGGTTTTTCATACTTTGATGACCTTCTGCCAATCCATCACCAAAGGTGTATACATATTTTGTAGACATAGTTTTATTATTAAGTTATCAACTCAATTAATTCGCTACAAAAGTAGCTCCAACTACTTAGTGTAAGAAATGATCTAAGTCTTGTCCAGGGGTAATCTTTATCATCTTTGTAAATGACCGGTATAGGTACAAATAAGTGTAAAACGATCGAAAATCACTATCCCAGAGCCACATCCAGGGTCATCATGACCGAAAAACCAATAATTGTAGCCATGGCTGCATGATCAGTGTTACCTGACAATTGGGATTCTGGTATCAGTTCTTCAACGACGACAAAAATCATTGCACCAGCAGCAAATGAAAGAGCATAAGGCAGAATATTGATCATACTTAGAACAAGCACAGCACCGATTACACCTGAAACAGGTTCAACGATCCCGGACATCTGGCCATAATAAAAAGCTTTGGAACGACTCATGCCTTCCCTGCGCAAAGGCACAGAAACAGCTGTCCCTTCGGGAAGGTTCTGTAGTCCGATACCAATGGCCAGGGCGATAGCAGCACCCATGGTGGCGGATGGTAATCCATAAGCAACAGCACCGAATGCCACGCCAATAGCAAGCCCTTCGGGAATATTGTGTAGTGTAATCGCCATTACAAGAAGCACGCTTCTCTTCCAACTTGTAGTTGGTCCTTCCGCCTTACTTATATCGAAGCCGGGGTGAAGGTGTGGCAATATCTTGTCTACCATTGAAAGAAACAAACCACCTGAAATAAACCCGATCAATGGAGGCAACCAATTTGGCAGGGAACTGACCTGTTCACTCAACTCAATGGCAGGAGCCAGCAATGACCAGAAACTTGCAGCGATCATAACACCGGCTGCAAAACCCATCATCATATCCAGGACTCTCTGGTTGAATTCCTTAAAAAGAAAAACAAGTGATGCACCTAGAGCAGTGACACCCCATGTGAATAAGGTAGCAATTAGAGCCTGTATGGCGGGGTGGAATTGGTTTAAAAATTCCTGAAGTCCTTCCATGGAATAAAAATAATTAATAAGAGCCTAAGGTATCAAAAAACGATCTGTATAAATATTTCGTAAACACGAAGTCCTGTTGTTATTTAACATCATGATTCCGGTCATTAATCACAAGCTAGACCTTTGTCTTTCTATATTCACTCGGCGTCATCCCAAACTCCTTCTGAAAACTCTTGCTATAATAATTCGGATCCTGGAAACCTGCTTCCCATGAAATATCGGCGATAGTTAAGGAGGCATCTGAAAATAGCGGGATAGATTTATGCAGTCTGTAGGCGCGGATATAGTGACTGGCAGATTTACCGGTAATGGCTTTAAGTTTTCTGTGTAGTTGCATCCTGCTTAATCCAAGTAGTTCAGCCAGCATTTCTACGCTGAATTGATTGTTTTGCATGTTATCATCTATGAAGCCGTGCACCTTATGAACAAAACTGTTTTCCTTGAGTGATACGTCCTTCTCCTTCAAAAGGACAAACTGGCTGTATTTTTTTTGCAGCTTTTTCCTGATATCATTGAGTTTTTTCAGCCTTACCAGCAGTTCTTCCTTTCGGAAGGGTTTTGTGAGATAGGCATCAGCACCTGATTCGAGACCTTCAAGTTTGCTGTCAAAATCTATTTTGGCAGTAAGCAGAACAACAGGTATATGACTTGTTTTTTCGTTTTCTTTTAGCTCTTTGCATAAGGTGATTCCATCCTTTAATGGCATCATGATGTCGCTTATAATGAGATCAGGGATTATTTTTAAGGCCAACTCAACACCCTGCATGCCATCGCTTGCTTTTTTAATGATATAAGAGCTTTTTAGGATTGCTTCCAGGTAATTGAGAATGTCCTCGTTATCTTCAACAAGTAATACGACCGGTTTATCATCCATGAATTCAAGCTGGTGAATCTCATCCTTAATGACAACAGGTGAATCGTCAGTAACCCCGGTTGATGGTTTGGTGTAGGGGATCTCTATTGAGAATGAGCTCCCTTCCCCTTTTTTACTTTTAACCGAGATATCCCATTTCATTAATCCTATAAGTTCTTTCACAAGGGCAAGCCCGATACCTGTTCCTGTCGCTTTTTCCTCGGTGTCTTCCGATCGATAAAACCGATCAAAAATATAGGGGAGGTCTTCTGAAGATATGCCAAAACCTGTATCTGAAATTATTAGCTCCAGGCACTCATATTCATCAGAATCTTTCCTGGAAAGTTCCACGTGCACTTCACCATTGCCAGGCGTGAATTTTATTGCATTTGATAATAGGTTAGTAAGAATTGTAAGAAATTTCGGACTGTCAACTTGTGTTTCAAAACTTCTGAATTCAGAATTAAAATTCAGATCTATTTTCTTTTTGTCTGCTTCTGTTCTAAAATTTTTGATGCATTCCCTGACGAGAACAACAATATCATCAGCTTGCAGATTCAGGCTCATGCTTTTGCTCTCCAATTTTGACAAGTCGAGCATTTGATTAGATAATCGGAGCAGGTCATCACAGTTTCTTTCAATAGCATTAAAGTTCTCCTTGATGGTTTGAGGACTCATTTTTTTGGCAGATTCCTTTATTTCTTCAGAAATGCCTCGTATAATCGTCAAGGGCGTTCTGAATTCATGGGAAATATTCGAATATAGTTTTGATTTGAAAGTATTCAGTTCCCGGAGTGCATGGGCTCTTTTTTCTTCTTCTCTTAATTCTTTGAATCTGAACCCAAGACCAAGTGAGAAACAAATTATTTCCCCGGCAACACCAAATTGAGTCATCATGGTCCAGATGCCTTTTTCAAATATAAGAGCATATCCATTCAGGAAAATTGAAATAAATAAGAACAAGGAGCCTGCTATAATAAAGTAACCTCTTCTATGCCTGGTTTTATAAAGGGGAACAAGAAAGCTAAACGCAAGGATATACTCAGCAATCAGGAATATGGAGATAATTTTATCTACAAGAGGTTCATTGAAGCTGATATAGTAGTACAAGATCATGACGGGGAAAAAGAAAACCTTAAATAAAATCAGGTTGTAGAAAATTTTGTCCCATTTAGGCAGAAGCTTATTGAGATTTAAATAGTACCTGATGAACAGGAAATAGGCAATATCTGCAAGGGCAACTGCAAGTATATCGAAGCCCTGTTGTAATACAGGGTACCGTTTAATCAAAGGCAAATTTTCTGTGACTCCAAAAAAGTCCATGGTAAAGGCAAAGACTCCGGCAATATAAAGGGCATGGTACAGGAATGCTTTGTCTTTTGTTCCAAAGAATATCAAACTAAAGAACATAAACATGGTTATCAAAAATCCCAGGAATAACCAGTTCCATTTCGTCGCATCAATAAAATCCAATGATTGGTAAAAGTCATATTTTCTTAGCCTGACATCAATATCGTGTTGATGACCATCAATTTTTTGAATTTTAATAAAGAGTTGAAGCGGTTCTTCCAGGTTAAAATCAAGATCTACGCGTTGATTCCTGTAATTGGGAAAGAGTTCTTTTTCAGTTGAAGGCAATAAACTACCAGTTGTTTTTTCCTGCAAAACAGACCCGGAAGTGTTCACTAGATATACAGTTGAAAAATCAGGTTCACCGATGAATAACTTGTAATTTCTAAAGGAGAAGTTTTGGTTTGTGGACGGAGACAATTTAACATTCAGCCAATACACATACGTGGGGTTCAAAACTTTCTCCTGGTTAAATTTTCGAAATGAAGGAAGTTTATCTGACCATATCTCATTGATTGAAAATTTATTTTCCGGATCATCTAGAATATACAGGTGAGAATTTAGATCATATTCATTCTGAAAACTTTCGATTTGATATGCTTCTATTTCACCTTGCCCGAAAAAGTCATAGGTTACAAACAACAAAAGAAGCGGAATTAATAAAACAGGAAGGAAGAAAGCTTTTTTGAGAAGGTTCATGGCTTCATTTTGGTATCCAAAAAGTACAACTTTTCCAATTCAGTTACATAATTAGCGTTAAAGAGAAAAACACCATCTATATTACAGATGGTGTTTTTTGATTTAATTTTTCGCATCCTGATCATTCGAGGATCTCACAACCGTCCAATCCTGTCTGGTCAGCATTGTGATTGATCAAGGCTAATTGATTATCTGGAAATGACACATGGTAATCGGACCATTCTGAATCTGAAGCGAAGCGCTGGTCGACCATATAATAATCTGTGCATATGATCTGTGCACCTGAATTGAATGCCTTTTTCATGCGGTCATAATTCCGGTCTCTTGCTTCGTAGGTGTTTGAATCAGCCTGTGTTCTGACTACAAATCCATCAAGGACATAATTATTTATTTCCTGGAAATTGTTGACCGGGTCATTGATATTAAGAAATGCAGCCTGGTCCTTTTCAGGATCAGTAAAAACAAACATCATCCTGTTTTCCATTTTCGGGTTAATTCCGACATATTCATCGATAACGCCCTGACGTGCCATAAGAATAAATGTTATTTTACCCCGAGCATCTTTTAGTGTAGGCCATTCTTTGTTCATAGCGGCACTTCTCAATGAAGGATGATTCTTTCTAAGGTCATCTGGTTTGAAAATATTATCAGACCCCTGGCCAAAAACATCGATTATTTCATTTTCAATCTCTTCAACACTATTGTTGATAAATGGCAATGTTGCCGTCAAGCCCATTCCTGGAAGCATCACATCGGGAGAATCTTCTTTGGCTTCAACCAAAACGGAAAATGGTAAATGATTCGGATTTTGAGCAGACCATGTCTTGAGGTATTGCAAAGCATCTTTGAAAGTCAGAAAGTGAGAGTTGTAGTCAAAATCAGGAAAATGGAGGACTTTTAATCCGGGTTCCTGGAGTCTGGTAATACCTGATTCAACACTCTGGCCAACAAATGCATTACCCATCCGATTGTAGAACATTCCTCCTGTCGGGTCACGATAGACATCCAACTCGATGCTCCGGATACCAAATATATCCAGCTGTGCATCGATCGTCGAATTATTATAATCCCAGGTACCGGGATCAAATCCATCGGGGAGCATATCGACCGCCGAACTTACAAATGCCAGTATTTCCTCTGGTGGGGACATTCTGTAACTGTTATGCGAGCCCAATACCTGTATTTCATTGGATTTCAGATTTTCTATATTGTCCTCGCAAGTCGTTGAAATTTCATCATCACCACATGAAAATGTCAGCGTGATAATGACTAAGAGACTAAATAATTTTATCAGATTTTTCATGATTTAAGATTTATATGGCACCTGGCCGTTAATAATTGATTACATGAACAAATCTGGGTAGAAGGGGATTATAGATTGGCAGACAGATGTAACATATTCCTATTTTTATGTAACAACAGGGGTAAAAAAGAGAATTAAAATAATTGAATATCTATTCTGTGGAGACTATTTAAGGTATTCAGTGAGAACTAACATATCCTCGGAAGTTGCTCACCAACCAGCATGCTGACGACGCGTTTTCCACCGATTCCGCTTTTCAAAATCACTTTTGAAGAGTCTCTGCCAGTGATTTTTCCGATTACAGAAGCGTCTACACCACCTTCAAATTCCTTAAGCAAGAGGAGGACTTCTTCTGCTATATGCGGACTAACGATGGTAAGAAATATACCTTCATTGGCAACATATAATGGGTCAAGACCAAGAATCTCACAAAGAGCAGCCACCTGTTTTTCTACAGGCAGAAGCGCCTGTTGGATTTCTACTTCCAGTTTTGATTCAACTGCTATCTCGTTTAGTACAGTAGCAATACCTCCCCTTGTTGGATCACGGAAGAACTTTATATCTGAACCAAATTTATCAAGCAAGGCAATGGACATCTTATTTAAATTCCTGGTATCACTTTTTATTTGAGTTTCGAATTTCAGGCCTTCTCTTTCTGCCATAATTGTAGTACCGTGTGTGCCTATATTGCCGCTGACAATGATGATATCTCCTTCTTCAATTCTTGAAATAGAAACCTGGGCCTTTGGATGCAGTTTCCCAATACCTGAAGTGTTGATAAAGATCTTGTCGCCTTTTCCACGTTCCACTACCTTGGTATCCCCGGTAACTACAATTACACCGGCCTCATCACATGCCGCTTTAATCGAGCACAGTATTTCCCAGAGCTCTGTCATTTTTAAACCTTCTTCCAGGATAAGAGAAAGAGAAATATATTGTGGGATCGCTCCACACATCGCCACATCATTTACGGTTCCATTGACGGCAAGATCTCCAATATTTCCACCGGGAAAGAAAATTGGTGTGACAACAAAGCTATCAGTTGAAAAAGCGGTTTGTCCATCCAATTGAAAAACGGCACCATCATGATGATCATCCAGTTGAGGATTGGATAATAATTCAAAGACAGTTTTATTCAGTAATTTATGGCTAAGCACGCCTCCACTACCATGTCCCAGGGTAATGATATCGAAATCAAGTTTGGGAAGCGGGCATTGCAATTCCATGCTTTTGGACATCT
The DNA here is from genome assembly GCA_013042795.1 of Saprospiraceae bacterium. Next base: position 16,549 of record JABDPK010000123.1, read on the forward strand.
TTCAGACTTTTGAGCTATGAAGTTATGATTATTGATTCTTTAAATAGAGATGAAAATCATAAATAGAATTGATTGATGTCAACAATATCTGTGAAAATATATAGAGTAGTGTGGATCATTGCTGAATGTCAGCATAATGGTAGTATGCAGCACAGGCACCTTCAGAAGAGACCATTGGGGCACCAAGTGGATTTTGCGGGGTACATTCTTTTCCAAAGGCCGGGCATTCAACTGGACGTTTGATACCTTTCATGACATCTCCTGAAATACATAAAGGATTCTCGGGCGCATCCTGAATATCAATCCTGAACTTCTTTTTTGCATCAAAGTCAGAATATTCTGACCTGACTTCATAACCACTTTGGGGAATAACACCAATGCCACGCCATGAGCGGTCACTGATTTCAAAAACCGTCCTGATGACTTCCTGGGCTTTTTCGTTTCCTTCCTTGGTTACCATGCGTGTATATTGGTTTTCAACGATGGATTTACCTGTTTCAAGTAGTTGAACAGTCATTAAAATACCCTGTACCAGGTCAAGTGGTTCAAAACCGGTGACGACAAGAGGGATATTGTATTTTTCAGCAAGCGGAAAATATTCATGGTATCCCATGACGGTGCATACATGACCCGCTGCCAGAAAACCATCGATCTGACTGAGCTCATCATTCATGATGGCTTCAATTGCTGGCGGTACAAGCACATGAGAAGCAAGAATGGAATAGTTTTTTAGTCCAAGTTTCCGGGCATGAATGACTGACAGGGCATTGGCTGGTGCTGTAGTTTCAAAACCCACAGCAAAGAAAACCACTTCTTTTTCGGGATTGTCTTTAGCGAGATTGACTGCTTCCAGAGGAGAGTAAAGAATCCTGATGTCTCCACCTCTTGCCTTGGCTTCAAGTAGGCTGCCATTAGAACCCGGCACACGCAACATATCTCCAAAAGAACATAATATCACATCTTCTTTTTCAGCAAGGTAAATGGCTTTATCAATCAGCCTGACAGGCGTCACGCAAACCGGGCATCCAGGACCATGTACCATCCTTATTTTTCCGGGTAATAAATCGAGAATGCCATTTTTAACCAGGCTGTGGGTTTGACCGCCACACACTTCCATAATGCTCCAATTGTCAGTGGTAACCTGATGTATTTGATCAAGTACTTTTTTGACACTATCTGCATCCCGGTACTCCTTAAGATATTTCATTATGAAAGTTTTGATAGTAATACATTAGCTGACCAAAGGAAATATTTTCATCATTAGGAGAAAATGCTTGATGAAAATATAATGCATGATCCTTGTTTAAAAATAATTGAATAAGGTCAATTAACCAGGCATTTTGAAAGACGCCTCCACTAAATGCAAGTTTTTTGATATTGTATTTATTGGCAATCCTTGCAATGTAATCTGCAAGAGAGGCATGAAATCTCGCGGCAACCAGTTCTTTGGATACCTGTTTTAAAATATCAGATACTACAGAAAGGATAATTTTGTTAAAGATTTCATCAGAACCATTTTCATTTTCCAGGTAACTTAATCCCAAGCCTGGCAAGTGGTTCCTGAAATAATTATCAGCTGCATTTTCCAGTCTCATGGCAGCTTCACCTTCATATGTCTGGTAATCCAAATCCAGGATCAGGGCGGCCATCCCGTCAAAGAACCTTCCCATACTTGAGCATTTAATGGCAGAATTTTTCTGAAGAATCTGCATATAGATATCCCATTCTTCATCGCTGAACCTGTGTTTGAGCAGCTTATCTTTTTCATCCACTTGGTGTAGAAGGGATAAGGCTGCAATCCGGGGCTCCCTTGCCATTTTATCTCCTGCCAGCAAACTGAAATAGGGGAGATGATCCAGCCTTGTCACAGACCCGTTTTTATATTTAAAAAATTCTCCACCCCATATTTGTTGATCATCACCCAGTCCAGTTCCGTCCCATACCACTCCAAGGATTTCCTCTTTTGATTCGAGCAAACCATGTTCCCCAAGAATAGCATAGAAGTGTGCTTCATGATGCTGCACCTTGATCAGTGGAATTGATTTTTCTTCGGCGATCTGTTCGCCTGCCATACTTGAGAAAAATGAAGGATGTTTATCAATGATCACTGCTTCAGGCTCAAGTTCAAATAATTTAAGAAAGTGCTTTAGAACATTTTGATAATTCTCCTGGGTGTTGTAGGAGTCCGTATCTCCAAGGTATTGACTGATGTAAATATTTCCATGTGCGGTCATTCCAAAAGTGCTTTTTAACAATCCACCCATACTAACTACGCATTTATTGATTTTCTGATCATAATCAGAAATATAAGTGGGCGCCGGTCCGCGTGAGCGCCTGAGAATAAGTCTTTGTCTTTTCAATGGTGTCAGTGCAATGACAGAGTCATCCTGTGGAACAACAATAGGACGATCATTATGCAGGAAGATATCGGCCAGTGATTTCAGGTTTTCAAAAGCTTGTTCATTTTTATATTCAATCGGGTCACCACTCAGATTGGCACTGGTAGCAACTATGGGTTTACCAAAAAAATCAAGAAGTAATTTGTATAAGGGCGTGTAGGGAAGCATCACACCCAGTTTATTGATTGATGGTGCAATGTCCTGGTAGGCTATCCCTGACCAGCTGTCTGTTTTTTTATGCAAGAGAACGATTGGAGCTACAGGGTCCTGCAATTCCAGCATGGATGCAGCATCCACATCGACATCTTCGGCCATAAGTAAAAAGTCATGGTACATGACTGCAAATGGTTTGCTTGGCCTGTGTTTCAATTGACGAAGACGCCGTATGACGTCCGGGTTTGTGGCATCACAAGTGATCAGATATCCGCCTATTCCTTTCACAGCCACAATCTTTCCCCGGGTCCAGGCCTCAACTGTTCTTTGAATGAAATCATTTTGAGAACCCTTTATCCATTGACCATCACTTTTTTGCATGCTCAGGCATATGGCACAATGAGGGCAGGAATTTGTCTGGGAATAATACCTCCTGTCAAGAATCTCTTCGTATTCAGTCTTACAGGCCGGGCACATTTCAAAACCATTCATGCTTGTTTTGTGACGATCATAGGGTAGAAGCTCAATGATGGAGAACCTCGGTCCGCAATCAGTACAAGTTGTAAAAGGATACTGATATCTTTTATTTTTTTTGTCGTCTATATCCATGGCACATTGAGAACACATGGCATAGTCAGGTGTGAGCCGCACCGTTTTCTTTTCTTTGTCGTCGCTCTCGATAATCTTAAACCCTGTGAAAGACTTATACAATAATTCCTTCAATGTGATACCGGTAATGACTGATTTTGCGGGAGCACTATGGTATAATTTGTTTTTGAATTGAAGTGCATTTTCCTTTGAAGCATTAAAAAAGATATGCACACCGTCATTCCCGTTTTGGACAGTTCCATTCAGTCCAGCTGCGACAGCTTTTTTATATACAAAAGGACGAAAACCTACCCCTTGTACAATTCCTTTGATATGAATGTGATATGTTTTAGAATTATTCAGTGCTCTCGTTAATCTGAGATATAAGAGTACGAACTTTTTTAATTAATTCAGGAATCGAAGCTTCTACTTCAGCTGACAATTCCATTGTCATCGGTTTAATTTCAGGAATGCTGATTGTAAAGAGGTATAGTTCCGGAACCCGACCAAGCAGATAAAGCGATTCGATCATATCTTTCAATCCAAAATCATGAGCTGACAAAGCCTTTGGGAAATCCGAAGCAAACTTTGGTTTTATTAGTGATATGGTTCCATCTGCTTTTCCGTCCATAGTGGCATCAATAAAAATGACATGATCGTAACTGTCGAAATAATTCATAAGCATAAAGCCGCCGACACCTCCGTCGAGTATATCTGCCTTATCAAATGAAAGTTTTTTGTTTACAAGTTCATGAATAAAATGAACACCGATCCCTTCGTCACCCATCAGGTAATTACCGATTCCCAGAACCAAAATGTTTTTACCATCTTCTTTACCTGCAGGCTGATTAATACGCTGACTTAGATTTTGTTCGATTGATCTCATTAGACATCAGCTTGCGAAGATTCTTTTAATTCTTTGGTTTCTGAACCAAGAGGAGATACATCTTCAATTTCAACTGTTAATTCTTCAATGTCTTCAGGTTCAAGATGTTTCAGATTAAATCTTTCCTTTCTTACAAATTTATAACCTCCGAACATGGCAGATGCTTCACCTCTTCCTTCAAGCCAGTCATGGTAAACAACAAGATAGACATGGATCAGGGTAAATAATACAATCAACCATGTTATTGCATGGTGTATAGATCTGACCATGAATTCTTCACCAAATATTCCTGTAACAAATCCAAACATTTTAGGAAAAAACCAACTGGCATTTGGCGCGTATAATGCAAATCCTGTAAAGACCTGAACAATACATAATGCAAATAATGCCAGGTAAGAAATTGCTGCCAAAGGATTGTGTCCTACAGCGATAAAGCTCAAGTCTTCTTTTTCTTCACTTTGCAGGAAAACATCAACCTTGAATACATGTTTGATCTTTTCGATTGATTTTTTACTCCATGGAAAGAATACTCTCCAATTGGCAAATCTATTACCCTTGAATGCCCAGTAGAATCGAACAATCAGGTTTAAAGTAAAAATGTATGCTGTCAGAAAATGGATAAACCGTACTGTACCAAACCAATAAGAATAGCTGGCCTCTGAACCAGACATAATTGCAGGAGGATTCCCGATTATTATTCCTGTACCAATCAGAACAACAATGCTAAGTACAGTTATCCAATGTGTAAACCTGATGGGCAGTTCCCATACATAAACACGTTTAAATTCAGGAGTCGAAAGCATAATGTTTCGTTTTGAATATTAATAATATCATCTGACACAGGCAGACAGGTTACTTACCCTTGAAAGGTGTTTACCATGTTCATCATAAAGGTGCACAGAGCAGGCCAGGCATGGATCAAAAGAATGTATGGTCCGGATGATTTCCAACGGTAATTCACTGTCTGCTACCGGTGTGCCAATCAGCGTAGATTCATATGCTGATCGTTTGCCTTCAGGATCCCGAGGAGAACCATTCCAGGTTGTTGGTACGACCTGCTGATAATTTGCAGTCTTACCATCCTTGATGACAATCCAGTGGCCCAATGATCCTCTTGGGGCTTCCATATATCCAACCCCTTTGGCTTCAGCAGGCCATGAAGCTGGTTCCCATCTATCCATATTAGCCATCCGGGTATCTCCGTTTTTGATATTGTCCAGTAATTGCTCATAGAATTCCATTCCCCATCGTGCCGTCAATACTGCATCGATTCCTCTTGCCGCGGTGCGACCGAGTGTCGAGAACAATGCATCTACAGGAACATCAAGGTGCTTCAGAACAGCATTCACTTCTTCCTGGATTTCTTTGTTGCCTCTTCCATAACCAACCAATAATCTTGATAATGGACCGACCTCCATTGGCTCACCCTTCCATCTTGGTGTCTTTATAAAACTATATTTCTGATTGACATCCAGGTGCTCGTACGGTGGTTTAGGTCCTGTATAGTTAATGTCAGTTTCACCATCCCATGGGTGAAGAGATTCTCCATCGCCTCCCGCATAATCATACCAGGAGTTGTTGATGAATTCTCTTATCTCTTCATTATCCCTGTGGTTTACATCGTGCACTTTGGAAAGGTCCCTGTTCATTATAACTCCTGGAGGGAATTTGTATCCCTCAGGGTTGTTATATCCCATTGTAGGAAAGTCGCCATATGACATATAGTTTCCAAAGCCAGCTCCAATGCTTCCCCAATCTTTATAAAACGATGCGATGGCCAGCAGATCAGGAATGTAGACCTGCTCTACAAATCTCTTACCTTCTTCCATCAGCTTACCAACATAAGCAAGCCGTTCTGCATTCAGACCTCCCGGGTCTTCAGTGTTAATTGCACAAGCCATTCCACCAACGAGGTAATTTGGATGTGGGTTCTTACCTCCAAATATGGTGTGTACCTTCACCATTTCTTTTTGCCACTCTAAAGCCTCAAGATAATGGGCCACAGCCATCAGGTTGGCCTCTGGCGGCAACTTCATTTGTGGGTGCCCCCAATAGCCATTCGCAAAAATGCCTAGTTGTCCGCTTTCAACGAAAGTTGTAATTCTTTTTTTCAAATCAGAAAAGTAGCCCGGCGAACTTTTAGGCCAGTGAGAAATACTTTGTGCCAGTTGTGAAGTCGCAACAGGATCTGCTTTTAATGCATTAACAACGTCTACCCAATCCAAGGCATGAAGATGATAAAAGTGCACAACATGATCATGCATATACAATGCTGATGCCATGATGTTTCTTACCATTTCGGCATTAGGTGGAATTTCAATTTCCAGCGCATCTTCTACTGCCCTGACTGATGCAAGGGCATGCACTGTGGTACAAACCCCACATGTACGCTGAACAAAAGCCCAAACATCCCTGGGGTCCCGACCCTGCACAATTTTTTCTATACCTCTGACCATGGTTGATGAACTCCAGGCATCACTGATGACGCCATCTTTAATTTCCGCTTCGATTCGAAGGTGACCTTCAATTCTGGTAACGGGATCAACGACTATTCTTTCTGCCATTTTCTTAGGTTTATTTTTTTTTATTGGGTTTCAAATTATTTTTCAAGACGTTCTTCATTCGAAATTCCTCTTTCAACTCTCTTCTTAACCTGCCTTTTTTTGGAAAGGTTGGCCGCAACAGCATGAGCGGCTATTCCTACACCTACTGCGCCAGTGGCCACCATTCCGACTTTATCGGCATTTGATTCAATGCCAAATCCCGGAAATTTTGTGATTCTTTCGTAGAATGGACCATTGTCCCAGAAGTTATTTTCACTACAGCCTATGCATCCATGACCGGATTGAATCGGAAATGAAACACCATTGTTCCATTTCATGGACCCACAAGCATTATATGTCATCGGTCCCCGGCAACCAAGCTTATACAAGCAGTATCCTTTCTTTGCATTTTCATCATCAAATGTTTCAGCAAACAGACCGGCATCATAATATGGTCTCCTGTAGCAACTGTCATGGACACGTTTAGCATAAAATGCTTTTGGTCTGCCCATTCGATCCAGTTCCGGTAACCTGCCAAAAGTGACATAATGTACAATGACACCAGCCATTACTTCACCAATCGGTGGACATCCTGGCACCCGTACAATTGTTTTGTTCTTTATGATTTTATGTATTGGTGTTGCATCGGTTGGATTCGGATAAGCCGCTTGAACGCAACCATTGGATGCGCAACTTCCCCAGGCAATTATCGCTGCGGCGCCATCGGCACATTCTTCCAGGTGTTGCAGTGCCGTTTTACCAGCGATACAACAGTAGTTTCCATTGTCACCGGTTGGCACGGACCCTTCCACACAAAGAATGTATTGACCATGATATTTTTCCATGGTAGCCATCTTGGCCGCTTCAGCCTGGTGTCCTGATGCCGCCATAAGAGTCTCAGTATAATCAAGGGATATCTTGTCAAGGATAATGTCTGCGACTATCGGGTGGTCAGACCGGATAAAAGACTCACTGCAGCATGTACACTCCTGGAAGTGCAACCAGATTACGGGTAGCCTTGGGGTATTCTCAAGTTTCTTTGCTACCTGTCCCACAAGGGAACTTTCAATGCCCATGTAAGCAGCCATGAAAGTGGCAAACTTCATGAAGTCTCTCCTTGAATAGCCACTTTTGATTATACTTTCGAGATAAGTATCTCTCTTTTTTTGATTAGGAAACATGTAATGAAAGTTTATATAAGATTAGAAAGAACTGAGTGTTACTATCGTTTTGTGAATATTATAGCACAAAAGCACATAA
>JABDPK010000136.1 GCA_013042795.1 Saprospiraceae bacterium
CAGATACAAGATCAGATCGGGAAATAAAAATGAAAGCCTGGCTGGAGAGCAAGAACATATTCCTGGAAAAAATTCGCCTGGAGATTAGTTTTCACGATGCTGTTTGTGAAGCTTGTCATGTCTGTCCTCAGGGTGACAGGTATTTTATACAGGAATTCGGAGGAGGAAACATCTATGACCTTGATTTGTTGAACCTGGCAGAAGAAACCTGTTGCGATATTTTTTAAAACCTCTTTGATCAATTTATCTTAGTTTTGCATTTTTTCACTCACGTTTAATGCAAAAGCGATGAGACTATATAATAAGGTCAATAAAGAACTGCTCAAAGCGCAGGCTCAACATGATACGCGACCGCGTATTACACTGTCGTTTTATAAATATGCTCATATAGGGAATCCCCGTGTTTTCAGGGATCACTTTTACATTCTTATGAATGAATTGGAAGTATTTGGGCGTGTATATGTTTCCAACGAAGGAATTAATGCCCAGGTTTCAGTGCTTGAGGAAAACTGGAATGCTTTTGTTGAAGCTATGAACTCGATTACATTCTTCAGGGGTATCAGGCTTAACATAGCTGTCGATGATCACGCATTTTCCTTCTATAAACTCACGATTAAACTTCGTCATAAAATCGTTGCTGACGGGTTAAATGATGATGGTTTCGATGTAACAAAAAAAGGCGTTCATGTCAATGCTGAAAAATTTAATGCCTTGGCTGATGATCCCGATACAATCATCATTGATATGAGAAATCATTATGAAAGTGAAGTAGGTCATTTTAGAAATGCGGTCCTGCCTGATGTAGAAACGTTTCGTGAGTCTCTGCCTATTATAAAAGATCTGCTTGCCGATAAAAAAGATAAAAACCTTCTCATGTATTGTACTGGTGGTATACGCTGTGAAAAGGCCAGTGCCTATTTCAAGCATGTCGGTTTTGAAAATGTATATCAGCTTGATGGTGGCATCATCGAATATGCACGACAGGCAGAAAAGAAGAATCTTGAAAACAAATTCATCGGCAAGAATTTTGTCTTCGACGAGCGCCTGGGTGAAAAAATAAGTGACGATGTAATTGCTCAATGCCATCAATGCGGCGCACCTTGTGATGATCATACCAACTGCGCCAATGATGCGTGCCATATCCTATTCATCCAATGCCCATCATGCAAGGCTAAATACGAAGCCACCTGTTCTGAGAAATGCAAAGAATTCAACCAACTTCCGGAAGAAGTACAAAGCAGGCTTCGCAAGACAACTGAATTCAACGGGACCAGGTTTGGTAAAGGGCGATATAAAGCGCACCGTAGAAACGAAAGTTTGGAACAAGATGATAAGAAACACTCTCAAGTACTGAGCATTTAATACCAGGTACTCGGTACTTCTTACTACTTTGAATCCTTGGCCATCTTACTCAGAAACCATGTCTCAAATACTGTAAATGCCAGGTAAATGATTAGAAATGGAATGACGAAAAACTTGTCTTGTGGCTGTGCTGTTTTAGCATAAATGAAAATGATGGCAAATGATGCTATCAATTTTATGAAAACATTGACGACTATAATGTAAAGGAAGAATTCGCCGGCTCTTGAATCAACACCTTTCCTTGCCATGGCATATATAAAAAAGGATAATAATGCAAAGAATAAAAGTGATCCTGCTGAGAAGTCATAATATTGATTAATCCCAAAAACCAGATTACTCAGGAGAACCAGCAAAATACTGACGCCTGATGTTATTACGAGGTATTTGAAGAATACAGAATTATTCACATTATTCTTTTTTTCCCAATTCGATGATTAATTTATAGAACCAGGCAATGAGAACAACAACACTTAATCCTGCAGCAAAATAATACTTTTCATTACCCATCCATAAGTCTATCTGCTTACCGATAAGCATTGCAACTAGCAGCAAACCAAAAATCTGAAATGCCATTCCCGAATACCGGGCGTAGACTTTTATTCTTTCCTGTCTTTTATTGTCTGAAGACATCAGTGCTAGGATGCTGAGGCATTTGCTTCCTTCGCTGGTTCAGCTTGAATTGACTTTATTTTTTTACCCATATCACAATTGCCATTAAATATCGCTCCCTGCTGGATATTAAGTTTTCCGGTCTTGATATCTCCAACCACATTGGCATTTTCCCTGACATCAAGTACGTCCTGTACCGTGAGTGATCCCTGGAAGTTCCCTTCGATAACAGCATTTTGGCATGTAGCCTGTCCTTCGACCCTACCTTCCTGGCCGATGATGAGTTTTCCTTTGCAATTAAGAATACCATCCACGACCCCATCAATTCTGATGTCATTCTGAGCAGTAATTGTACCTTCAACCGTTGTTCCCGAGACCAATGTATTGATTCCTGTAGTAGATGATTGCATATTTTCTGAGCCTGATTTTTTAGTATTTCCAAACATATTTTATCGTTTAGATTTTTTTAGTTAAGAAAAAATCCTTGCTTAAACGATCACATTTAAGCAAGGATTGTACAACAAAATTCTTAGTTGTTGTACTTAGAATCTAGGACAATAAATAGATCGTTTTTCCGGTCCGCAGATAAGGTAGTTGAGTGAAAATTCAAATGCCCCATTTGCTGTACCTGCCTGGCTTAACTTGGAAACGGTGAGGTCATAGCTGAAGCCAATTCCATAGTTTCCATAATCAAATCTTGTAGATATAATGAATGCATCTGAATGAATTCCTCCTTCAACTTTATTCCCTATTCTGTACCAGCCCCCTAATTGCCAGGACTGTCCGTCTGATCTGGATCCAAGATTAAACCTGAAACTGGTTCCGAAGTTGAATTCCATATGTTGTCCCTGGGACATATAAATGAATCCAGGTACCAAACTTATATCAGGGTTGATTTCAAATTCTCCCCCAGCATGAAATGTTAATCTGCTTGTTAATGCTTCTTCGTTCCCGAGGAATGAAACATTTGGTTGATTGAGGTGATGTAATGCCAGACCAACATAGTAGTTGTTCTTGTCATCAAGTACACTGAACCAAAGCAATCCTCCTGACAAGTCAGCATGTAAAAAATCTGTATCCGTAATATTGACTTCTCCGCCACCTAAACTAAGATCTACACCTCCGTTTCCATCATGTTGGGACGCCCATCTGGCATTTGTAAGATCCACCCTCCGTTGGGTGATCCCGGCATCTGCACCAAAGACAAGATAATGTGCAGACTTTCTGTATCCGCCCATTTTCTTACTGTAAGAAAACGAAATCCTTCCTTGCGTTGTACCATATGCCAAAGCACCTGCTCTATCTCCCCAGAACGATCCACCGATACCGAAGTAGTCAGATCTTCCGACTGCGATTTTTTGATCGTATGAAACCGAATACGTGTTGTAAGCATCGCCCCGTAATACCTGGGACCATTGATTCCTGTAATTTGCAACAATTCTTGTGTTGCAATTCATGACACCTGTCATGGCAGGATTAAGATTGAGTGGAGACATATAAAATTGAGAGAAGTGAATGTCCTGGGACATCATGTAGGTCCCACTCAGTACAAAAGTCAGTAAAAACAAAACTTTTTTAGTAAACCTCATCATTAATTTTTTATCATTCAAAAACTGGAAAAACAAGAATAGCTAAGTTATTGCATTTAAAAGAATAATTAGCACAAAAAAATGTCTCATTCAGCAGAATTTTATGCTTTTTTACTACAAAAAATGCAAATTATACTTCGTGAACAAGTCATTCTATTTATTTAAGCAATCAGTATGCCACAATTACAAATAATATGATCAATATCAGTCATTTATGCACTTTAGAACATCAATAGAACTCAAAGAGTATCATCGCCGAATCTCTTATAATTCAAAAATCCTTTCCCTGGGTTCCTGTTTTTCAGAAAACATTGCTGAAAGATTGGCATATTCAAAACACCAGGTCCTGATCAACCCTTTCGGAATTACATTTAATTCCAAAAGCATTCTTACTTGTATAAAGAGTTGTTTTTCCGGGATTTCGCTGCCTGAAGATGCATTAATTCAGGTTGATGATTTGTGGGTTCACCATGATTTTCATGGTTCTTTCAAGCACTCAGATAAACAAAAAGCACTTGGTAACATCAACAACAACATCAAAGCTGCACATCAATTCATCAAGGATATAGATGTTGTCTTTCTGACTGTAGGAACTTCATGGGTCTATGAAATTGACGGACATGTTGTTAATAATTGTCATAAAAGACCGCAACATCTCTTCAATAAAAAACTATTGACACCGGAAGAAAACCTCCATGCTCTGAAGCATACTATGGAAATTCTAACCAAAGCTTCTTCAAAACCACCACTATTTATCTTAACATTGAGCCCGGTCAGACACTTACGGGAAGGTCTGGTCAATAATCAATTGAGTAAAGCCAATGCCCTTATTGCCATACATCAACTCTGCATGGAGAAAGAAAATGTGGTTTATTTCCCCGCTTATGAAATTGTCCTGGACGATCTTAGGGATTATCGGTTCTTCAGGGAAGATTTGACGCATCCAACAGATATGGCCGTTGAATACATTTATGATTGCTTTGAAAAAGCCCATATGAATAATTCTGAAAAAGAAATCAGGCGAGAAGTGCAGAAAGTTATGAAAAGCTTTGCACACAAAGCCCTTCATCAATCTTCAAAAAGTCATCAAAGTTTCCTGAAAACACTCTTGCATAGTATGACTATCCTTGAGAACAAATATCCATTCCTCGATTTTTCAAAAGAAAAAGACACTATAAACAAATCTATATAATACGAGAAGAAGCGCTATTCTGAATATTTGTTTCTTCTCCTCTCCAGGTCGTATCAACATGCACCAGCCCCGGAGATTTCCCTTTTTCAATACTTCCCATTTCCTTGTCAAAGCCCAATGCTTTCGCTCCATTTATTGTTGCCCATTCAATTACCTTTTTCAGGGGTACATAAGATTGAAACTTCTTTATTGTTTTGATTTCCTCCCAGATCGAAAGCTGCCAGTTGGACATGATGCTGTCGGTTCCAATCGTCATCCTGGAACTTTGATTCAAAAAAGCACTATAGTCCGGCAAACGGTTTTCTATATAAAGGTTTGCATTTGGACAAGTGACCCAGTAGCTCTTATCAGACCAGTTTTCAACAGCTTCTATATCTTTTTTACTGGTGAGCGTATTATGAACAAACAATGTTTTACAACCAGCTTTCATATGTTGAAGAGCGTAATACAATGAAGATTTGCCTGTGGGTTGGAAAAAGTCCATTGAAAATCCGAATCCTTCAAAAAATGCTTTAAAGCCACCACTCCCATCTACAAAAAGACTGATTTCATCTGTTGTCTCCTGGTTATGAATGCTTATAATCCTGTTGTCGGGATTTGCCTTGTTAATGAATTGAAACAAACCAGGACTTACAGAGTATGGAGCATGGGGGACCAGGCTTTTTCCGTCACCTTCCTTTAATTTCAAAGCACTAAATACACTTCGGTATTTTTCCACAGTGGCCTCAAAAAGACTATCCTGCATAAAATCAAACATTTCAACAAAGGTGTAATACCTGATCTTGCTTTTTAGTTTCTGATCAAAGGTGTCTACCTTATTGGAAATATCTCCGACAGCCTGTATTCCACTTTTATACATCCTGCTGTCTTGTTTTTCAATAGCAGCTCGAATACTTTCCTGGTCAAATTCCCTGAACTTGACCACATCTGAAATAAAGGGTATTAGTTTCTTACCCGTTTGGGTAAGTCCGCTCATGTGTGAAAGTTCAAGATGGCAATGGGTGTTTATGAAGCCTGGTAAAATGAACCCCTGGTAATGTTCTGTTGGCACATCTCCTATGGATTCTCTGTTTACAACATCTATAACATTTTCACCCTCCAGGATAACGACTCCATCCTGAACAGGTGGTCGACTTACCGGAATTATATAGTCAGAAGATATGTAACGCATATTAAAGATCTTTGGCCACAATGCCACTTTTCAATCTTGGAACAAACCATGTGCTTTTGGGTGGTAAGGTGAATCCATTGTCTGCTGTTGTTGTTAATTCACTAACGGCCACAGGGTAAATACAAATACCTATTCCACACTTCCGGTCATCAGCATGTCGTTCAATTTTACTGATTGGTTCTTCGCCGCTAAAATATGTGATTCGTGTATTTGTCCTGATATTTTTGATTTTCAGAATCTTTTCGAAGATGTAATGATTTATCAGAGCTGAATCCAGAAGTACTGGCGATTTAATGTTTTGCTCGAGATATGTTTTTTTCCATCGCATACGGTACCAATACCCCTCGATATAGAAACTGACTTCATGTTTCTTTTCGGGCTTCCTTCCTTTTTTAATTCGTTTGATTCTGAAGTACTTGGAAAGTTTTGCCATAAACCTGGAGGCCGGCATAATACTGGAAATATTGACAATCCTGTTATAATCACTGATTTCCAGTTCATTAAAAGGAAAATATGCAGTCAGTAACTCATCGTATTTCTTCGAATCCTCACCAAGGTCTTTACTTGAATTCAAAAGAAGGACTGTTGAAGACCGGTGATGCCCGTCACAGATATATGATCTTTTGATTTTCTGAGCCTGAGTGATAATCGAACTAATTGTCTCATTGTCTGTGATTGACCAAAGCATATGTTCTTCACTTGAAAAGACAACCTTTACAATGGGTTTTCTGTCGTGAATTGCCGTTTTAAGGACTTTTTCGATACCATTGGTTGGCCGATAGCCTAGTAGAACGGGTTTTACCAATGCATGCCGTTGCATGAATAAATGCATCATGGCTTGTTCTTTGGCCGCCAGGGTACTCTCATGTGGCCTGATTTTTTTATTTCGTAAATCATCGACATCAGTACAGCAAATAAATCCGGTATGCTTTCTTTTTCTTGTTTTGATTTGGTAAACGTAAATACCTTCTTTTTCCTGTGGTGTATAAAACCCACTTTTTCTGTATTCAGAATAGGTGTACTTGATATTGGAAAAAAAGGAACTTGGAGATGTAATAAGATCAACTTTCGGGAAAACAGCCTTGAATGCTTTTATTTTCATGAATGCGGGATCAATAAACTAAACAGATTAATTCGGACTACAATGTCAGTATAAAAATGGCAATAGATTCCCACATATTCTCAAAAAATATTGAAATCGGTAAAAGATAGATGACTGAAATTAATTTGTCATTATCTTGCATGAAAATTAGATCGATGATAAAGATTACTTTTCCGGATGGAAATGTAAAAGAGTATGAAAAAGGGACAACTGCAATTGAAATTGCCTCATCCATAAGTGAGGGCCTTGCCCGGAATGTCATCTCGGCATCCATCAATGAAGAATTGTGGGATGCGACAAGACCAATTTATGATGATGCTTCAATAAAACTCCATACCTGGAGGGATAAAGAAGGTAAATATGCATTCTGGCATTCCTCTGCCCATTTGCTGGCTGAAGCACTCGAAACTCTATATGATAATGTGAAATTTGGTATTGGTCCCCCGATTGAAAACGGCTTTTACTACGATATAGATACCGGTGATACAGTATTGACCCCAGATGATTTTGAGAAAATCGAAAAGAAGATGATTGAGTTGGCACAGCAGAAAAACACTTTTGCCCGCCAGGAAATCTCAAAGCAGGATGCCATCGACTATTTCACTGAAAAAGAAGATGAATACAAAATTGAATTGCTACAGGACCTGGAAGATGGAACGATTACTTTCTATAAGCAAGGCAATTTTACAGACTTATGCCGTGGACCACATATTCCACACACAGGAATGGTGAAAGCTGTCAAAGTAATGAGCCTTGCTGGTGCTTACTGGCGTGGTGATGAAACACGTAAACAAATGACCCGTGTATATGGCGTAAGTTTCCCAAAACAAAAGGAACTCAAGGAATATCTTGTGCTTTTGGAAGAAGCCAAAAAGAGAGATCATCGTAAACTAGGTGCCGAACTTGAATTATTCATGTTTTCGGATAAAGTAGGGTCAGGACTTCCTATCTGGTTGCCAAAAGGGACACAGATAAGGGAACGTCTTCAAAACTACCTTCGAAGCGAACAGGAAAAGCAAGGATATAAAATGGTTGTCACTCCGCACATTGGAGGAAAGGACCTTTATGTGACCTCTGGACACTATGAGAAATATGGCGAGGATAGTTTTCAACCAATCCATACGCCAAGGGAAGGTGAAGAGTTCTTGCTTAAACCAATGAATTGCCCACATCACTGTGAAATATTTGGACATCGTCCAAGATCTTATAAAGAATTACCACTTCGTATTGGTGAGTTCGGAACCGTCTACAGGTATGAACAAAGCGGTGAACTGCATGGTTTGTCAAGGGTGCGTGGATTCACCCAGGATGATGCACACATTTTCTGTACAACCGAACAACTCAAAGACGAATTTCTATCCGTCCTTGAATTGACTACAAAAGTTCTCGAGAAAATGGGCTTTGACGATTTTACAGCACAAATCTCCCTAAGGGATCCCAATAACCCTGAAAAATATATCGGTTCCGACGAGAATTGGGATGCTGCTGAAGCCGCTATCATTGAAGCTACAAAAGATGTGGAGATGGAAACGGTCACAGAACTTGGAGAAGCTGCGTTTTATGGCCCTAAACTTGATTTCATGATCAAGGACGCTATTGGCAGGAAATGGCAACTTGGAACCATCCAGGTTGATTATAATCTGCCTGATCGTTTTGAACTTGAATACATTGGTTCTGATAACAAAGCTCATCGACCGGTCATGATTCATCGTGCACCTTTTGGATCCATGGAAAGATTTATGTCCATCCTGATTGAACACACTGCAGGTAAGTTTCCTTTATGGCTTACCCCGGATCAATATGTATTGATCCCGGTTGATAACAAGTTCCTTCCATACTGTGAAGAAGTAAAGCTTGAACTAGCCAAACATGATATTAGGGGTTTTGTAGATGACAGAAATGAGACGATAGGCAAGAAGATCAGGGATAATGAATTAAACAAAATTCCTTTATTACTGATTGTTGGAGAAAAAGAAATTGAAGCTCACGCCGTATCTGTCAGAAGACAGGGTGAAGGAGACGTAGGGGCTAAATCGATATCAGAGTTTGTTACATTTTTTAATGAACTTCTTTAATAGTGCACTTTAGGATATTATTCGTTTTGTTATTATTCGTGTCTTGTAAATCAAAAACAGTTTTACCGGAAACGCCCCCGATCCCTGTTATATCTTTCCAGGAAAATCATCTTAATCTTGGAACAATGAAGCGGGGAGAGAAAAAAGAGGTTGAATTTGTTTTCACAAATACCGGTAAAGCAGACCTTCTGATCGAATTTGTTACATCCTGTAAGTGTACTTCCCTTAACTGGCCTCGCGAACCAATCCTGCCGGGAGAATCTGGTCGAATATCTGTTGTCTATGACAGCACGGATCAACCCATAGGACCATTGAAAAAAACGGTGGACATTATTGCAAATACAGAACCGATTGTAGTTGAGGCGTTTTTTGAGGTGGTTATTCAGCGGTAAAATATCAGAGTTTTGATTTTATGCCGTTAATAAAAATCCAATTTATTAACGAGCACTCGCTTATGATTTTACCCAAGATTTTATTCCCGAATCTCTTCTTTTTAATTTCTCAACCCGAAATTTGGAGATAGCCTATCATGAAAAATCATTCAAGCTTTTGAGGATTTCAATATAAAATCAGCAATCAGGGTTTTCTTCTATTTTCAAAATGGGCGTTTTCTACCATTCCTCCAGACATCCTGTTCCGTTTCTTTGTTATAAAATCTTTATTATGAAATATTCAAAAGTTTTTTTCCACGGATTATTGCTTACTCTCTGCTTCCTGGCATGTTCAAAGGACGAAGGATTTGTAAATACAGATATAAATTCTTCCAACAATAGCAATGAGAAAGCAGAATTAAGTATTCACGTCACGGATGCTCCTATTGACAACAGCGAAGTAGAGGCTTGTTTCGTAACAATTGCTGGGATTTATCTTGACGGTGTGAAAGTAGAAGCCTTTTCAGAGACAACAGTTGACCTATTGGCTTATCAAAATTCAGATACCTATAAGCTGGGAGATTTTGAAGTCGATTCAAGGAATTATTCTTCAATAGAATTGGAACTGATGGCAGAATCCCCGGACGAAGCCACCCACCCTCATGGATCCTATATTCTTGATAGTGAAGGAAAAGCCCATGCACTTATTAACAATTCAGTATTTGTTTCACTGAGTTCAGAGTTTGAGGCTGATGCCTCGACTAAAACAGAAATAGTCCTGGACTTTGATCTTAGAAAATGTGTTAAAGAGCAAGATGATGAAAATGACAAATATGACTTTGTTTCAAATTCAAAACTTAATGGCGCAATTAGAGTTTCAGCCCTGAGTGATACACATATCCTCGGAGAGTGTAGTTCTTTGTTAAAGTATAGTGATGAAGTGATTGTATATATTTATAACAAGGGGGAATTCAATGCTGAAAATGAAATACAGACAGAATCAGAAACTAAGTTGCAGTTTAGAAATGCAGTTAGTAGCTCCAAATTGAATGGGCAGAAAAAGTTTCAGTTAAGTTTCTTGAAGGAAGGAGATTACGAATTACATTTTTATGGGTATGATTTTGACCAGGAAGGGCAGCTTCAACTTAAGGGTAAATTAGAGGTTGAATCATTGACAACTTTGTTAAACCTCGTCGACATAAACGTAACAGCTCAAAGTAATATCGAGCTTAGTTTAATGATTGTAGGAATGCAATAATTAAACGCAAACAGAAAGGATTGTATACCTGAATGTTAAAAGGTGCATTTAATTTGTCGGAAAAGCCGTTTCTCTACGATTGCTTACCGAGGTTAAATGCACCTCTTTTAAAAATAAAAAAGCAAGAATAAGATTTAAGTACCGTTGCTACTCAATAACAGTCTTCTGTATCTCTCTTCTGATCTCTATAGATTCTGGTCCTGCTATAATCTTGAACTCTGTTCTTCTGTTCAATTGGTGTTCTTCTTCGGAACAACGAACTCCATTTGTACACTTGTTTAGAATTTTAGATTCTCCATATCCTACTGGCTCGATTCTGTCTTCCTCGACTCCGTTTTCTATCAGCCAGTTTCTTGCTGACTCTGCTCTTCTTTGAGATAAGTCTTCATTATACCTTGTTAAGCCCCTTGAGTCCGTATGTGAAGATAATTCAATAACCATGTCAGGGTATTCATCCATAAGCTCCAACAGAAGATTCAAGTCTTGTTCTGCAGCCGGAAGAATTTTATCGTCGTCGAATTCATAGTATATGTTATTGAGCCTTATCGGTTCGTTAATTGTAACAATTTCAGTCACTATACGTGTTGTTGGAATCTTTTTGAGTACAACCTTCTTCCTGACAGTATAATTGTCCAATATTCCAGCCGTATTGAATTCGATTGTATCCGGATAATATCCATCATTGGTAATGATTGCCTTGTACTTATAGTCTGAATCCAGTAAAAACTGGAATTCGTTACCAAGCGCATTGTACTTGGTGTCTGTTGGGTAATTAACCGGATCACTAAGATTCTCAAGTTCAATAGTCGATCCGTTTAACGGTTCTTCTTCTTCAGAAACAACAATGGCCAGCAAGTCAATCACAATTTCCCTGATATTAAACTGGAAAATATCATCACAGCATGTTGCACTGCGCAATTTCTTTTTCTTGTCTGAAGGCCTGTTAGATACAAAATACCCGCGTGATCCATCTGCTGCAAGACTCATAAACATATCATCATTTGCAGAATTATAACCCATTCCGATATTTTCTGCATCACTCCATTCTGACCCATCCCAAATTGAATAAAAGATATCATACCCTCCAATGGTAGGTCTTCCGTTGGTACTGAAATAAAGAGTACCATCGTAATAAAATGGTGTGATATCATCTTTGTCAGTATTGATCATTGGACCAAGGTTCACCGGTGCAGAGAATTGACCGTCACCAAGCAAGGTAGAATAATAAATATCCATTCCTCCCAGTCCGCCATCCATATCCGAAACAAAAAACATAACATCTTTTCCAAATAATTGCCCCATAGCCGGGTGTTTGGCATTCCATTCCCCATTGATGGTTGGTGCCAGGTTGGCTGCACTCCAGCCTGTATCCTTATTATAGCTGACAAGAATCTGTGATGCTGTAATTTCAGTGCCCGTCGTCTGAACACGTGTGAAATACATGGTTCTGCCATCACGGGTAAATGCCAGGTGTGTGTTATGAAAGCCCTTCCTGTTTACCAATTGGTCCAACTCACTTTTTTTCTCAAAACCCCCTTTATCGTTCCTTGAAGCCATGAAAATCCGTGCATGGAAGTCGTCGTCTTCACTGTCTACTTCGATTTCATCTTTACGGTCAAAAGAAGCAAAGTATAAGGTTCCATCAGCATTTTCCCGGGGTGAAAATTCTGCAGAAGGCGAATTGACCTCCTTGTCCAGCGCACGAACAGCCGTTTCAATATTGGGGTCTAGCACCCTGATTAATTCAATTCCCTCCATTTCAAACTCTGCCTCTTTAATAAGTTCTTCATCCTCACTAAGACTGATGAACTCATTAAAAACCTCGAGAGCAAGATCATATTTTGCTTCTTGCTTGAGGGATTTGGCATAAATAAGCCTTTCATTGATGTATTCGAATTCATCATCATTCTTTAATACCCTTTTATAATTACTCGAGGCTTTCTTATAATCTCTGAGCTTATAATTAAGCTCGGCGATCTTAAGGGCAAACTTCTTTGTGAGCGGATTTCCTCGGCTTCCTTTCCTGATTTCATCATAAGCCTTTTCATACCAATCCAATGCACCAGCAAAATTATCTTGTGATTCGGCCAGTTGTGCCGCCTCTATCTTTTGATCAAATGTATTGTCCCTGATCGGTTGTGCCTGCAATCCCAGGGAAATGGCAAGTACAAAAATCAATATTGTTATTCTTTGCATATCTAACTCAAAAATTCAATTAAAGTCTTGGGCAAACAAATTTAGGATTCACATTAGGTTTCTTGTTCCAGGAGATGATCTTGCTTGCTGCCAGTTCAAAACCACCTTCTGCTGCTGCCTGTGATAATCCTCCCATATTAATACTATAACTGAAACCAAACTTCCAGTCTTTGACATCTGCACCTAAATAAACCGGAATGAAACTGTTGTCTGCCAATCGAATGCCGGTTCCTGCATTGAAGTATATTTCTTTTTCAGGGTCGAAGGCATAGGAGAACAACCCCTGAACAAGAATGTTGCTTGCCGGTCCCATCTTTTGATATAACATGGTTGGGTTAAAGGTTACCTTGTCATTCAAGTCAAAATAAAATTGGGCATGTATATTAAACCTTCTTTCGACCTCCTCAATAAACCGCATCCCGGTCATTGTATCCTGCTGAACCCGGAAATCCGGCTCAAGCACGTGGTCACTGGATAAACCAATGCGCATTGCCGATGTTTTTCCAAGAGTTGAATACAACATCACCCCAATCATCAGGTCATTAACATCATTTGTAATGTTGCCATTCTGATCGACTGATAATCCAGCTAAATCAATATCATTCCCGTTTGGATTGGCAAATAAAAAGTTGGTTTCCAAACCATCTTTAGCAAAGGCTTTGGTGTATGTACCGTATTTTCCTCCTATTGTTAATATTGCATTTTCCTTTTTCCCCAAAGGCATATGATATGCCAGAGAAAGACCCTGGAAGGAATGTTTGTAATTACTGGCTCCTGCCCTGTCTTTGACCAGGCTCATTCCTGCTGACACCCAATGACTTTCTTTCAGCCCGAATGGGATATTACCGTCAAATGAAACACTCATGGTCTGATACTCATCTACAGATACATTCCGCCATTGATCACGTATCATACCGTTTAACCTTAGGTTTCCATAAAAAGCCCCTGTAAATGCAGGATTGTAACTGATTGGCGAGAACTGCCAATAACTATACTGCATATCCTGTGCTACCATGGAAACCGTTAAAAAGCAGAAGATTGCTAATAATGTTTGCTTGATTTTCATTGAATGTGAAAATTAATGTAGCCTAAAAATAGTCTATTCGATTTTCTAAAAAAAATAATCCCGTATATCACTTGTCAATTATGTAATACAGGACTTTTTAAGCCACGATATTTTACCTTTTCGCTATTTTGCCTATGTGAGATTCCTTATTCTTCTTTTTTTACTAATCTGTGTTAATATTATTGACGCTAAAAACCAGGTCTTATTGCCTTCAGACACCATTGACTTTGACAAAAGAAAGCAAATACTGACCCTTGGCACGATAGGCCTTTACTCCGCTGCATCAACAGGATTATACTTTGCCTGGTATAAACAATATGATCAGGAGGCGTTTCATTTCTTCAATGACTGGGGCGAATGGAATAATATGGATAAGGCCGGCCATAGTTATGCTACTTATACACAAGTATTATTACTGCATAAAGGGGCTCAATGGGCGGGTTATGAAAACCAAAAAGCTTTAAATATGTCAGTACTTGGAGCCCTTATATTCCAAAATACTTTTGAAATCATGGATGGCTTTTCAAGAGGCTGGGGGTTTTCACTAGGCGATT
>JABDPK010000133.1 GCA_013042795.1 Saprospiraceae bacterium
GCAAAACTCAATTTGCTTGAAAAATCACAAGCGGTGATATCATAACAATTGATCGTTTGTGTTTCACTTTTAAATGATTCGACAATATTCTGACTGGCTTTTATTGCCAGGCTCATACCTTCCCTGGGGTCATCATTTCGCTTATATGCCTCAGCACCAACGCCTAGTGCGGCACCCCATAACATACCACACTGGTGACCTTTTTTCAGGATACCCCCTGCCAGGGGGTCTATAGCAGCTTCTTCATTGTCTTTATAGGTTCCAAACTCCCTGTTGAGTAAAAAGAAAAAGGTGCGTGAACAAGTACCTTTTTTTCGGAATACCTTTTTGGCGTCATTCTTCTGATCTATCGTGTTCGTATTTATATCTGATTTCATTTTATCAGGCTTTGACCAAATGTATTTTGCATAAAGCGTTAATTCATATGATGCGAGGCATTAACAAGACTGATATGAATCATTTTTTGAAGCTGTGATATTACAATTCCCTGACAATTGAACTCGTGTCTATTTCTATTTTTGAGGCATTAAGAAACATCAAAAAAACATCTTATTTGTTATGAAGCATTCATCAATTTATACCTTCATTTTTTTATTGGGTATGGTCTTGTTTAGTATTGGTTGTGGAGATGATATACCACCTAATACATCTGTGATTAAAGGAACAATCACTGTCGATAATATCGATGTATGGGAGACATGGGTTGACAGTGGAGAAGTCCAGTTGACCATATTTCCTGCATTTAGTCTGAACCCTCCTTCAGGATGGGGTGAAGTACCTGACGGCACTTTCGGGCCTAATGTACCTGGAGGGACATTTGCACTTGGTGCGCCTTTTAATTCTCAGAATCCAATTGTATTAACTTATGAAAGTGGCAAAACAGAGTATGATTATGAACTGGAGGTTGATCCGGGTACGTATTCAGCACTTGCTCTTGGGTTCAGGCATGACAATGTCCAGGATCAAACTAAAAAGACTGCTACACTAGGCGTGCATCATGATAATCCTGATGTGGTCAGTCACGGTGTAGTGATAAAAGTTGTGACACCTGGAGGCATAATCCCTGTTTTCAATTTTCCACCTCCAGTAACATTTACTGTTGTCGACGGAGAAGAATATACAATCAACTTCAAGGCTGATTTTGGCTTTGTAAATGATTGGTATCAATAAAATATATCATTGTTAATTGAAACATTCTGTAACAAACATCTTATTGAGCCTGATCTTTTTGACTTTCCAGTATTTTACACTGGAGGCCCAGGAGATTGGTTCTGTAACGAATCCTACAATAAAAGTAAGGGGCCTTATCACTGAATCAAAAAGTGATACACCCCTTCCTTTTGTTAATATTGTAATTTCCGGACCAAGGGTCATCGGATGTTCTTCGGATAAAGAAGGACGGTTCGGTGTAAGACTGGAAGAACCCGGAATTTACTCTATTGCCGTTTCTTACCTTGGCTACGAAGATTGGACAATCGGAAATCTTAAACTCGATCCTGGGTCGGACACGTTAATCAATATAGAACTGGAACCTTCATTCATAATTACTGATGAAGTAGTTATAACGGCTACGCGTAAATCTCAAACCCTGGTTTCTGCACCTGTATCAGTGGATATTGTCAGCAGAAAGTCTATTGAATCTCAGAATGTAGTAACTATGGACCAGGCATTTGACGGTATCACCGGTGTGGATGTGACAAGGTCCAGCAGAACGAACGTACAGGCATTATCGATAAGAGGAGCTTCAGAAGTTGCCGGGGGTGGAGTAGGTAACAGGGTTCTTCTTTTAATTGATGGCAGGCCAGCATTAAGTCCTGACTCAGGCGGTGCACTCTGGAATCTTGTTCCTGTGAATTCCATTGAAAAAATAGAAATTGTAAAAGGAGCCTATTCTTCTTTGTTTGGATCAAGTGCCATGGGTGGTGTGATCAATGTGATTACCAAAGAACCTAAAGGAAGTTATTATACCCGAATCAATACGAGATACGGTTTTTATGACCGGGCACCTACTTATACAGAGTATGATAAATTTGGTGATTTCTACTCTCTGGACCTGAGCCATAGCAATAAACTTAAAAATGGTTCTTACCTATTGGAGTTTTCAAAGAAGAGTGATGATGGTCACCGGGAGAAATCAAGTTTTGACCAGTATAATTTTTACGGGAAATATCATTGGAGAATTTCTAATAATAAGAGCCTCAAGATATCGGGTAATTATAATAAAATTAATAATGATACACCTGCAACCTGGTTAACTACAACAAAAGCATACTCTGTGGCTCCGCATCGGAAAGATGATTTCCAGGACCGCGAAGAATACAATGCCGATATTTATTATTCTGCAGTCAGGTCTGGAAAGCTCAAGTATACTTCACGTCTTTATTATTACAGGAATAATTCAATTTATAGCTTTAATGACAATCCGGATAACGATACCACGAATGTGAATATAGGTACTAGCCAGATTTATGACCAGACCAGTATCATGGCACAAAGGTGGGGGAACGTGACTCAGATAGATTTTAATCCAACTGAAAAGCATTATATAATAGGTGGAATTGAAGGAAGCTTTGATAAAATAGTAGCCCTGCCTGCTAATGTATTATATGGCAGGCATAAAGCTTATAATATTGGTGTCTATTTGCAAGAGGAGACTGAACTAAATGAAAAACTGATCATGACTGCAGGTGCACGTTATGACTATTATAATATTCTAAATGAATTCAGTGAATCCAATCTCAGCCCCAAGATTTCATTTGTATATAATCCAACTTCAAAATTGTCATTCAGAACATTGTTCGGTCAAGCTTTCAGAAACCCGTCAATTGCAGAAAGATTTATAAAGTTTGAGCAGGGTGGTGGCCTGGAGTTTGTACCTAATCCTGATCTGAAGTCAGAAAAATTAAAGTTGTCAGTAGAACTGGGAGGCCGATACAGGATCGGAAACAAAGGCTTGTTTGACCTGGCTTTCTTTTATAATGATTATAGTAACCTGATCTCTTACTTGCAGGTAGCCAATCCTGAAGGAAAACTATTATACCAGGTCGTAAACTTGAATAAAGCCGTAATGCAAGGTTTTGAAACGAGTATCAGTTATACTGTTTTAAAAGACTGGAATGTAAGATTGGCATATACATATCTTGATGCAAAAGATACATCCGATGATAGGTTAAACTCGACACTTGCGTACAAACGAAAACATAGTATTCACCTGAATACAACTTACAATTATAAAGAGCTGGCATTGCATTTTAATGCAAGGTATAAGAGCAGGATCGATGAAGTGTTTATTTATCCTGGTTCAGAGCCGGAGGGATATTTTCTTGCAGATACCCGGGTAGATTATAAATTTAAAAACAGGTATAGGCTGTTTTTTACAATAGACAATATAAGCGATACTCAATATGAGGAAATCGAACGCTACAGAATGCCGGGACGATCCTATTCAATTGGTTGTAGTTTTGATATAAGCGGGGATGATTAGTGTTGAGTTATGATTTAATGAGTCTGATTCTTTTGAAATAATCTTCTTTAAAGAATTGGTCGTTGAGCCAGGATATTGTAACTATATTAAACAACAATTTTACCAATTTTGAAGTCCTTTAATCAATTCCTGATATTATTTGGAGTACTCATGTTATTGAACAGTTGCCGCACTGTATATACACCAAATATGCATAATGTTCCTTTGTTCAAGGAAAAAGATGAATTCCGGGGGACTTTCGGATTCAATGATTTTCAACTGGCATATTCACCGATCAGTCATCTGGGCTTGATGATGAATGCACAATATCATAATGGCGGATCTTATTCTGAGCCTTTTGAAGATGGAAGTGCCAGGAAATATTTAATTGAAGGCGGAATTGGATATTACAGGAATTTTGAAAGATCGGGTGTGTTTGAATTGTATGGAGGAGGAGGGTATGGTGGTGTATCTTTTGATCATAGTTCCGATAGTGAATTTAGTGCTTACAATTCGAAACTAAGCCGTTTTTTCATTCAGCCTTCTATAGGATTTACTTCCGAATTTTTTGATCTTTCATTTTCGATGCGATTTATTCGTCTGAATTATTTTGATCATGATATTTCAGAATATGAGCCGGGTTCAGCGTTTGATGAAGACTATGACCTTAGAGAATTAAATGATCATATCTATACTTTCCTGGAACCGGGCATTACTTTAAGAGCAGGATGGAACCAGGTTAAATTTCATATGCAATTTGTAAGGACACTACAACTGAATGACTTATCGCTCAACCACAGAAGAGGGATTGTAAATATCGGGGTACATGTCAATTTTGCATCAAGATATTCAATCGAGAAAGAGGAAAATAAACAGTAGAGATAAAAAAAGCCGGGTAAAGATTC
>JABDPK010000142.1 GCA_013042795.1 Saprospiraceae bacterium
CAATCACCAAAATTGCTTCTGTTACCGGAAGACCTGACAAAGTTATCGGGATGCACTTTATGAATCCTGTACCGGTCATGAAACTGGTAGAGGTTATAAGAGGCTATTCTACGAGCGACGAAATTTGTAATAAGATTATGGAGCTCTCAAAAACATTGGGAAAAATTCCGGTAGAAGTAAATGATTATCCAGGATTTGTTGCCAACAGGATACTGATGCCAATGATCAATGAATCTGTGTACTCATTGTTTGAAGGTGTTGCTGGTGTCAGGGAAATCGACAGTGTGATGAAGCTTGGAATGGCTCACCCGATGGGTCCTCTTGAACTTGCAGATTTCATCGGTCTGGATGTATGCTTGTCTATTCTGAATGTACTCCACGAAGGTTTCGGTAATCCAAAGTATGCACCATGTCCTTTATTGGTTAATATGGTGACTGCAGGCAATCTGGGCAGGAAAACAGGTCAGGGTTTTTATACTTATCAGTCCGGTAGTAAGGAATATACAGTAGCACCATCATTTGTGTAGAATTTATTTGAAGGGCCCGGATTAACTATATTAAAAGATATTACTCGGAATCAAACCAGTCATCAAGATAAATTTCTTCCTTGAAGCTTTCGATCTCGCGACGCTCTCTTTTTGTTGGCCTGCCTGTTCCGCGTTCCCGCCGCTCGCTGGGTCCTTTACCTATAAACCAGTCCTTGAATTTGTTAAGTTCTTCTTCCGGGGTAAGGTTTTCATAACAAACAACGGCGAGGGGAGAGGAGACACGCTTTTCGATCAACTTGATCACCTTGTAGCTGAGATTGAATCCGTCTTTTTTTAAGTCGATGGTTTGTCCCGGTACTATCAATGATGACGGCTTTAAAACTTGTTCTCCAGATCTTACCTTTCCACTCTTGCAAGCTGTACTTGCCTTGGATCGGGATTTGAAAATCCGGACCGACCACAACCATTTATCAATCCTGATTTTATGACCTGCCATCCTTTCAGATAATTTTTGGTCTTTCTTTAAGAACTGGGTATTCCAGATTTAACGATTTCAGTCTTTCGAGCACCTTTTGAGCGACAAAATAATTCCTGTACCATCGTTGGTCTGAAGGCACGGCAATCCATGGAATTTCGGATTTGTTAAGTGCATTTTCATAAGCATCCATATAGCTGTCCCAATACTTTCTTTCTTCCCAGTCGCCATCATTGTGCTTGTAGTTTTTGCTGGGAATTTCGATTCGTTCAATTAGTTTTTCCTTCTGTCTTTCTTTTGAAAGGTTCAAAAAGAACTTCATGATGATTGTATCATTGTCTTTTTCCAGTAATTTCTCGTATGCATTAATAGCCGCAATACGCATATTGACCCTCTCTTCATCTATCCAGCCGTGTACCCTTTGGATAAGGATGTCTTCATAATGAGATCTGACAAATAATCTGACAGTGCCTTTTGCAGGACTTTGCCAGTGCACTCTCCACAGGAAATCATGGTCGAATTCCAGGTCGGTTGGTTTCTTGAAAGAATACGCACTGACCATAGTGGGACTGACTTTGCTGAATACATTCCTGGACACACCATCTTTACCACTTGAGTCCATGCCTTGCAATACGACAAGTAAATTGTATTCATTGCCTGCATACATTTTCTTGACCTCCTCAGCAATTTCAGAAGACAAGCGTTCCAGTTCTTTTTTACCTTGTTTTTTATCGATTCCTTCAGGGGCCCTTGTTGGGAGTTCACTTATTTTTATTGCCATCGTTCTGATCTTTCACTTTCTAAATTCTCATTTTTTTTCGTTTGACCAGGTAAGATTCAAGAATAGGCACAAATCCTTTACGGATGTCTGCTTCAATATAGTCAATCTTATATTGAAGACATTTCAGCTTCAGAGCCTCTTTGAATGCCAGCATTTTACCCTGGTAGTATTCTCGTATCTGGTTTGACTGGAGTTTAACGCGCTCACCTGTTTCCATATCGATAAACTCGTGGGGCCTGTTTTCGAATTCGAATGCTTCCTCGAATTTTTTGTCTTTTACGTGGAAAAGTATGACTTCGTGTTTATTGTATTTCAGGTGTTGCAATGCCGAGAAGACGGAATCATAATCATCGTGTCTGTCAAGCATATCACTGAATATCAGTACCAGGGACCTTTTGTGGATACTGTCCGCTATCTGGTGTAATGTCTCGACGACAGAAGTTTTCTTATCTACGATATCATCTTCGATCAATTTGTTGAGATATGTAAGCAAGAGTCTGTAGTGAGAATTGCTGGATTTAGCCTTAGTATGAATTTTTACATCATTATCAAACAGACTTAAACCGAAGGCATCGCGTTGTTTTCTCAGGAGATTCATCAATGAGGCGGCTGCCAGTGCACTGAACTCAAGTTTGTTCAGTTCGTTTGATTTTCTCTCCTTTGGGAAATACATGGATGATGAGGTATCTATGACGATCTGGGCACGCAAATTGGTTTCTTCCTCAAATTTTTTCACAAACAATTTATCGGACCGCGCATAGACTTTCCAGTCGATATCTTTGGTTGATTCGCCTTGATTGTACAGGCGGTGTTCTGCAAATTCTACAGAAAAGCCATGGAAAGGGCTTTTATGCAAACCGATGATAAATCCTTCTACAACCTGCTTTGCAAGTAGTTCAAGATTCTCAAGTTTTTTTAGATCGAATTGTTCGAAAAAGTCCATATGGTATTTTAATGTAAAAGGCTCCTTTCCATAACGTTGAAAAAGAGCCTTAATATCTTAAAATTAGAAGATAAATTCTAATTACATGTGTGGAGTCATCTTTTCTTCTAGAACTGCCTTGGTCGTTGCACCAACATGCTTGTCAACAACTTCACCATTTTTGAGGAAAAGAATAGTAGGTATACTCCTGATACCGTACTTCATTGAAATTTCCGGATTATGATCCACGTTTACTTTCCCTACAACTGCTTTGCCATCATATTCACTAGCTAAATCTTCTATAATTGGTGTAACCATTCTGCATGGTCCACACCATTCAGCCCAGAAATCTATGACAACCAGGTTGTCCTGGTCAATTGCGGCTTCCTGGAAGTTGGTGTCTGTAAATTCAAATGCCATATTTTGTTATTTTACTTTTGTGTTTAAATTCAAAATCTTTAACAAGGGAGTGTTCTAAAAAGTTTCGGCCAAAATTACAAAAATGCAATGGAAGAGAATAAAAGTCGGGGTCCTAACCTTTTGCCTGGTTTTATTACTGGCATTTATGTTTTCAAAATCAGGCCGTTTTTATGAAGTATTTTATCTGAAATTTCTATTTCAATTTATACGCGTCATTCATGATTACACTTTTGGAGTATTACCTGTACCAAGTATTTATATCGTCGTTCCAGCCTTTTTTTATTATTTCCTTGGCGGAACATTCAGGAAGGGTGTAAAATCTGTATTTAATGGTCTTTTACTCGCAGTGATCTGGATTATCAACTGGTTTTATATCTTATGGGGATTCAATTATGCACAGGGAAGTGGATATGAACTTTTTGATCTGGAACCTGTCAAGGTAGATTCAACTTATATTGAATCTGAGTTTCTTGCACAGACTGATATCATAAATCATACAGTGACCACGAAAGATATTTTTCCCTTCCAATCGAATGAAGCTGAAATCAGACCCCTGATGAAAGCGTTTATATCAGAGAAGGGATTTCCGACGCACGGCAGGGTTAGAATCAGGAAAATACCTGGTGGAGGCTTACTTCATTTCAGGACTTCCGGAATTTACATACCACATGCTTTTGAAGGCCATGTAGATGGAGGCCTGTTCAAGCTGCAATATCCATTCACCATTGCACATGAAATGGCACATGGATATAGTTTCACAGATGAAAGTGTATGTAACTATATCGCATACAAGGTTTGTACAAGTTCAGATAATCCCTGGATTCGTTACAGTGCTGAACTTGCATATTGGAGATATCTGTCCGGTTAT
>JABDPK010000147.1 GCA_013042795.1 Saprospiraceae bacterium
GTCGAGCACAAGCCGTCCGTCTTCTTGCGGAGATAAAAGCCATGTGACCCAATTCTTATTATCATTTTGTTCATTCAGAAATAAATGACCTTTATAATATTTGGCGACCTGCTTGTCCTTAAAGGCAAAAATGGTATCCAATTCGTTTATTTTGGCAGAAATCGAATCTTCATTCACATATTCAAAGGGAACACATTCTTTTCTGCCTGGCAAGTATAAACCACCAGCTGCAATTGAACAATCCTCGGATTCCCGGACTTTATCCAGGCTTGTGACAAATTCATAATAAGATTCCTTGACTGCACTATATTTCCCAATGTAGATCCTGCTGCTGTCACTTTCGCACATAAAAACACCATGAAAAAGTACTGGAATGTGATCTACCGCTGGAATATCGGGAGGCATCGCATCTTTAAATACTACCGAAGGTTCACAGGCCAGGAATATTACAAAACTCAGGATGAAAACAATTGTATTTTTCATAGCAAAAATCTTATGTCATTACTTATCCAGGCTAAGCACAGGTATGGACGCATGATTTACCACCATCTCCACATTGCTTCCCAGGAGTATGCGTTTGATAGGTGACCTGGTTTCATTGGAAATCCCGATCAGGTCTATATCATTTTCTTCACAGAAATGTCTGATGCCAGCTTCAACAGAATAATCCTGGTAAAAGTGTGTAAGACAATTGAAGCCTTTGGCGAGATCCTTGAAGTCCTTTAAAACTTCTTTCATCACAACTGTAGGTTGCAAAAAGTATCCACCCAGGTTGACTGCCAGCAGGTGCAATTCTTCAATATCAAAAGGCCGTATAAAATCAAGAAATCTTAGGAAAGTATTCTTATCATTTTCGTTGAGTGAAGATACAAATACAACTTTTCTGAACAGGTGGCTCTGGACCTCCTGTTTGATCACCAGGACATTCTTATGAAATTTGCGTACTACTTTCTGGGTATTGGATCCTATAAACCACTCCCTTTTGCCACTTGTCCCAAATGACCCCATAACGATAAGATCGACATTAACTTTTTCAAGGACTTCATTAAAGTTTTGCAGAAATTTGCCACCTGTATAATGGATATCACATTCTACACCTTCGTTCTCAGCAATCTTCTGTCTTTTTTTGAGTGCTTCACGTGCCTGCAAGGCAACCTGCTTATTCACAGTATCCTTTACCTTTGCTTCTACATCCAGGTATTCCCAATTATCAGGTACCTGGGCTGAGTGATAGAGATGAAGATGCCCTTTCAGTTTTCTACATATATCAATAGCAGCATGCAATGCATCATCTGCACATTTAGAAAAATCAGTAGGAACAAGTATTCTCATATGTTGATCAATTTTGCTTAGGTGATATAAGACCTCAGCAATCAAGGAACACTTATCTTCAGAAAATCTCTGCTAGGAAATCACAAGTCAGTAATTGTTGTTATATCTGACTTTCTTGAACTTCGGTAATGGGTGTCTTTATATTTTTCCAGTTGTTTATTTAATTTTTTTACGGCATTATTGAAAGCCCGGCTTATCACATTATCAGTATCTGCTGCATGCATTGGTGCTCCTTTTTCCACCTGAAGGTTCAGCGACACTTCTATTGTTCCAGGATGAATCTGATTGATTTTCACATCTATTTTTTTGGCAAAATCGTAGATTCCATACTTTTTCTGCAATTTTTCTTCATACGTTGCCAATTCATCTTCTTTAATCAAGATGTGTACTGTATTAAAATGTATATCCATATTTATTTTTTTAAGAAACCATTGAATGTAAACCCTTGGTATTCTGTTTTTCAAGAGTCCAGTCATCAGTAGATGAAGTCTGTAGCCAAAGCGTATTAGATCGTCGGAATACCTGGACATGCAGACCAAATTGTTTTTCCATTTTTTGTTCCAGTTGTGCAACCGTCATAGCTGGGGTAAATTCTATCTCACCTAATTTTTTTCCGGTTATATCTTTGAGTAAGAGACTTTCATTTAACTGATTTTCTTTGAGTGAACCAGCATTTACACCATGCTTTTTTGAATAGAACTCAATCTTCAGACCTGGGAACTTTTTTCTGAACTTGGTTTGAAATTGAGTGATCGTCATCTTCTCGCTTAAAATCATAATAATATCTTTTTACTAAATATCCCCTTATCTGTCCTTTAACTGCATGATGTCAATCAATTTGTAAAATGATTAAAATCAGCCGGAAATAGACAATATAAGGGGATTCAAAGAGTCGATCATATCCAACAAAGACCGAGCAAATTTCATCTTAATCAGGAAACGAGACGTTTTGGTAAGCTTTTACTTGCCTTGGCTCCCAATTGTTTCAACTTTTCTGCACGTTTGATCAGGTTTCCGGTGCCTGAAGACATTTTCTTTACGGATTCATCATAGGTGGTTTTAACAGTATCCAGTTGCCTGCCAATTTTTTCAAGGTCAATAACAAACCCGGTGAATTTATCGTACATTTTTCCAGCCTCGGATGCAATTTCCAGGGCATACCTGTTTTGTTTGTCATTTTGCCACATTGTATCCACAGTCTTTAGAGTGGCTAACAAAGTCGATGGTGTTACGATCACAATATTCTTCTCAAAAGCATATTGATACAATTGCGGACTTGCATTAACTGCACATGAGAAGGCTGTATCAATTGGAATAAACATCAGTACAAAATCCGGCGACTCGATTTTATAAAGTTCATGGTATTTCTTTTCAGCAAGACCATCAATATGTTTCTTGATTGACATCACATGAGCTTTAAGACTGCTATCCTGGTCATCCTGTTTGTCTGCATTAATAAATTGTTCATAGGCTACCAGTGAGACCTTGGAGTCAATGATCATCTTTTTACCGTCAGGTAGATCAATAACGATATCCGGCTGATATCTTTTTCCTTCATCGCTATGCAAAGATTTCTGGACATGATACTCTCTACCCTTTTCAAGCCCTGATTTATCCAGTATTGATTCCAGGATCAGTTCCCCCCAATTCCCCTGTTTCTTGGTATCTGCTTTAAGCGCATTGGTCAGGTTAGATGCTTCCCTGGTCACCTTTTCATTGAGTTGAGTCAAAACCATGATATGCTCTCTTAGTGAGCTGTGCCTGGCAATGGATTCCTTATTACTCGTCTCTACCTTATTTTCAAAATGCTTTATTCTTTCCTTGAGTGGTTCCAGTATCTCCTTGATACTCGCACGATGCTGTTTGTCAAATGTATCCGTTTTCTTTTCAAGGATTTTATTCGCCAATAATTCAAAGCGTTCCTCCAGTTCCTTTTTGTTGTCATTAGCCTCATTGTGTTTTTGCAAAAGGTTCCTGAAATCAGATTCCATCCCGGCTATCTTCTGAAGCAATCGTTGTTTTTCAAGCCGTTCTTCTTTAAGGAGATACCTTTCCTGTTGTAATTCTACTTTTAATGATTCCAGCTGATCACCAAGCAACGCTGATTTCTGCTTTTCCAGTCTGATTTGTCCTTTATATAAAAAGTAGATTACAAGTAAAAGAGCCAGGCCGAGTAATATGAAAATTTGAAGGTCTTCCATTATCATTTCATTTTATAGGTATATCTGATGTTTTCCAGTTTGTCGATTGAATATCCATTTTGAATTTCTTCCTGGAGTTCTTTCCATTGTTTTTCATTTTTTTCACACTGTGGGATACTGCTCTCTTCAAAGCTAATCCCGGAATGGATCTCATTGACTGCCATACGCATTTGAGTTGATGTCATAATATCTGTTTTTCGGATTTAGAATACTTCAAATTTGGGGGTTATCGTGCAGTCTATGTGCACGGAGGTATATTAATGATCTAATGCTTTAATGATCTAATGCTTTAATGCTCTAATGCTCTAATGTGTCCACTCCTAAAAGAGGTTTAGGTAATTGCAATCTGGATAAGATTTTATCCTTAGATCCTTGGATCAGATATCTATCTTGAATTTCAGGTTTACCCGTCTTGAGGTCAGGAAATTGGGGATGGCATATTG
>JABDPK010000148.1 GCA_013042795.1 Saprospiraceae bacterium
GTCTTGTTCCCTGACAATTTGATCTTTTCCAGTTTTAGATCACCCTTCGGATTCATTTCAAATAGTGGAGTGGCTTTTTCACCCGTGTATTTAATGTGCGGGATATCATCTCCATTTGAAGATTTGATAATGATTTTCTTATCGATAGTCAGTGGTGCATCGATTTCGTAAATACCGGCATTCAGCTGAATGATATCTCCTGAAGACGCTTTTGAAATTGATTCATTCAGATCATTGGCCGGTGAAAGTGTAATAGTGTTTGAAGAACTGTCCGATTCTGAGTCGGTATACCATGCAGGGCCATATTTTTCTGTATCAAGGATGCCGGGAGATGTCGACGAAGCTGATAAAATTGCACCAGGTGAGTTGTTTTCTTGTCTGCTGTTTCCAAAAAGATCAAGACTGATTTTGTCAAATTCAAAACCATTATATAAATCCAGATCTGAAAGATCAGTTTCTGGTGCAAAGATATTCTCTTCTATCTCCTTTAATTCAAAGGAGTTTTGAACGAGCGATTCCTGGTTAGAAAATTCATTATCCTGCTTGTTGATATAATTTGATTTAAATAGTATCCCGTCAAGTTTGTCATGAGCAACTATCGGTAATCTATTCGGGCTACTGTTGTAAATTAAATTATTGGCTACTGTCGTTCTGATTGGACGTGCAGATCTTATTTCAGAAGCAGGAAGTACATCTTTCTGATCGATATTTGAACCGACTCCAAACTGTAAGGGAGATATACAATCGATCCAGGAATTATACGCCACAAGCACATCTGTGACCTGGATATATCGATTCAGCGGCGATTTTGGGATGCCGTTCATAACAGCCAAAGGACTTCTGAAATTTTCGCCTTTGAGTTTATAGAAATAATTATTGGTTACAGTATGACCTGAGCCGATAAGCCTTATTCCTCCAATGTTATTATTTTTTTCATCGCCAATGAAGTAGTTGCCGTCGAGCAAACAGTAATTCCCATGACGTGTAACCAATGATCCTTCACTTTTATAAAAGACATTATTCCTGAATTCATTAAAATTAGTTTTACTGGAAATGACTTCAACTTCACCATTGCATCGGTCAAAGAGGTTGTTGGCCACAAGAGTATGGCTTGGTGCCATGGAAGTGAAACTGTTACCAATTTGAATCGTTTCTGCACTGGGACCACCTTTCGGAGGACGCGGGCCAAAATGGTTATTGGTGATTTTATGATAATTATAAATGCTTTGATTGCCTTCCAGATCAACCCGTATTGTTGGTCCCCTGTTTGACTTCCCGGCAAGATAGCAATGGTCCAGTTCATTATTCCTGCCATGAAACAATACCCAGAGATCACTTTTATTCCTCTGTGGCTTATTGAAGTCTTCAATCACACAATTTCTGACAATACAATGATTCGCAACATTTTCACTGTCCTTCCCAAATCTTATAACAGCGCGAGAAGGAGAATATCCGTCTTTAAAATGCAGCCCATCTATTATAATGTAGTCTCCGCCCAGGATTATACTCGATTGACCTGTAAGCATAACTTTGCCGGGCGTTTCTGCCTGTAATGTAATTGGTGCAGAACTGGTGCCACTACTGTCAATGAAGATACTTGCATCATTCCATGTTCCGTCAGCCATGACGATCACATCACCGGGTTTTACCTGACTAAGTGCAGATGCCAATTCTGAGTTGTTATTCACTTTTAAATCCTTGCCGTGGTTTCCTGTTTGACAGGATGAGACAATGAAGGAAAGAATGATAATCAATGAATAGGATGACCAATTTAATTTAGATGTTTTCATCTCTAGCTGTTTTTCCATAGTTGTTTAATTTTTTGGAGGTCAGAACGCATGGCTTCAAATACTTTACTTTTATCAACCGTCAATATCCTGTTTCCTTTTTCAGCACCACCCAGGGGATATTCCAGGTGTAAAATGACTGGTACATTTATATTGAATTCTTTTAAAAGTTTGAAATACTGTTGGAAGTCAACCATGCCTTCGCCGATCGGGGTGTTTACAATTTTCCATTTTCCATTGACAAGTCCCCATTTAAAGTCTTTTAATACAATTGTTTTTATGAGCGGTGCCAGCAGTTTAAAACCATTGGTCCACGATCGTCCGCCTTCTGCCACAGCATGCCTGATATCATATTGAGCACCCATGAATTGAGAATTGCTGTCTTTTAAAATATTGTATACTTCCCAGTAAGAAGCCCCGATCTTGGTGCCTGAATGGTTTTGGTAGGTTCCAATGATATCATACTGTTTATTAAGTTTTGATATCGCATTTATTTTGTCTTGATAATAATCAATCGATTGGAGAAGGTTTTTATCTTCTAAATAATTGTACCAGTTCAGCCTGTAATATTTGATGCCGTTCTGGGCAGCAGTTTTGATAAGCTGCTTGTCGACCACCTTGTCAATGTCCTCTACTTTAGTTGTTATAATATCACAATCTATTCCGGAACTCCTGATATCTTTAAGTGCCTCAGGTAGTTCAGCAGGGGCTTTATTGGGATCAACATGTCCATTTTTCCTGACTGTAAGATCGATGCCATCGAAACCCAGATCCTTGGCTATCATTCCGGTTTGCTTCCAATTCAGAAATTGTAAGTGTTTGGAGAATATATAAATCCTGAGCTCATCTGGTTCTCCTGGAGATAAACTTACAGGATGAAGTAAGTTGTAGAATGGATATAAGACAGAAGCGGAGCTAAAAAATCTTATCATATTTCTCCTGGTCATCATACTTTGTCTGATATCTAAGTATATATTTAAATTGGTTGACCAATATAAGCATAAAAAGCATTATATCTCCAATTATTATGGTCACTTCACAAAATACTATATCAGTAAATATTACGAAACAGAAGTCCTTTACCTTATATTCTTGTAAAACATGGTATCTGAGCTTAAAATAATTTTGTAAAAAGATTATTTGGGAATATGAAACTTAAATACTAGATTTGGTCAACCAATAATTGGTAAACCAATTTTACGTATCAAAACAATGTTAGAAAACCTGAATAAGATCCAATTAAAAAATCCTGTAGATCTCATTATTTCCCAGATAAAAGATTTAATCAGCGAGGGTCAGATAAAGCCAGGTGAAAAGCTGCCACCTGAAAGAAAACTTGCTGAACATCTAGGCGTCAGCAGAAATCAGGTCAGAGCTGCCATTGCAAAACTTGAATTTTACGGCATACTCAAAGTACTACCACAAAGCGGGACGGTTGTCTCCGGTCTGGGAGTTTCTGCATTGGAAGGATTGATGACGGATATTCTTAAAATCGAAAAACCGGATTTCAGGAGTCTAGTAGAAACCAGGGTACTCCTTGAAAAAGAAGCAGCCAGGTTAGCTGCAATTCATCATACCAGGGAAGACATCATTCAAATCAATAATGCCTTATTGGCATATGAGG
>JABDPK010000153.1 GCA_013042795.1 Saprospiraceae bacterium
CTGACGATTAATTTTTCGAGAGCATCAAGACTCTTAAATGCCGGAGAAATACCAGGATCATCGGTAAAGAAACCTGGGATATCCATGACAGATTTTACAGGGTAGGCTTCTTTAATTTTATAAATGATCAGGAAATTGTAAAGATTTATCGAAGTCGGAACTGATAATTCTCCCGGTTTTTTATCCTTTAAACCACTTTTGCATATTTGATAAAGTTCATTGATGGATTGGCTGTTCATGCCGTCATAATCCAGCTTACCATTAATCAGATGCTTATCAAGGATTTGTTTAAAATTCCTGTTGAATACTTCAAGATCGGCTTGTGAAAAACCCGGGTAAAATAATATTGTCAGTATGCCAACAAGATAGTTTCTGAACATGGAACTAAAATAGTAGGAATCGGGGAGTCCTGATCCCTATCTGTTCTTACATTAAGTCCGCATCACGCCATTCGGGCTGGGTTTTCATGTAATCATCGGTGTTCATCTCTTCTGCGCCTTCTTCAGATTTAATTTTTTTGACGATTTTTCTCATATAGAATCCGACCTGGCTTCCAACAGCACCACATAAGCCTCCAATAATACCATTGATCATGATAAATACATTGGAATTGGAAATCGACATGAGTTCGGCAAGTCTCGAAGAAAGAATATGATCATTCCCGGAATCTATCTTTAGGATCAGGATGATCCAGTAAAAGCTCAAAGCTAAAAAGACTGTAGCCATGGTCTTGAGTGCTGTTGTCCTGGAAAAATATCCTGCGATCAATCCGGCGATGAAAATATTCCACCAGGGCATAAACATATTCATCACGATATGAAAAAATATAGCGATTGCAACGATCCTCAGGAACTTCATCATTTTACCGTCTTTAATGTGATCGAATATAAGGCTTTATCACTGACTTCTCCAGGTGTTTTCGGCAGTGTAATTTCGTGATAATTCCCGTTGATCCATTCATCCATTGAGTCATCATAGAACCGACTTGAAGGACATCCTGACTGCCCACCCGGGAATACAGCATGTGCCTTTGTTTCATCATCCAATTCAACAATCATTCGCCAGCTTGGACCAATATAACTGCTGATGGCATTTAGAACGTCCCCGCATCCGCCGATATCAAGAACCTGGTGGCTGAATGCAGGAATATCCAGAAGATGGTTAATAGATTTTGGTCTGAAATGTTTCCAGGGCTGATCAAGAGAATCCCATCCTTCAAATTTTTTCCAGAGCCTCTCATAAGCTAATTGAATCATTTCCTTGTTTACTCCAGGATTGTCTTTACCCTTTTGGACGAGCATCCAGTCTTCGGGGTAGAGTATCTTTTGAAGAGATTTGTTGTCAAAATAATTGTTCCAGAACATTGTCTTGTATTCATTGAACCAATGTTCAAAAAACTTGGAGGCTATATTGTCTTTATCGTAGTTGAAATCCCATTTGCGGAGTTCGTCAAGAATTGTTCGCTGTGTTTCATTCTGGATGGAGACATCTTTCACTCCTTCCAGGAAAACCGGTAAAAATTCTGCAGCTTTAAGACTGTAGACATCCAGTTGCATGGCCTTCATATCCTCAGCAGTAAGATTTTCTTTTTCCTCTAATATTTCATTAACCCGTTTGCCACGGTATTCTTCAAAATTTCCACTATAAAAATAAGGGTAGTCCATGCCTGTGGAGACCTGGTTGGCCGATGAAACAAAACCTCTTTCTGGATTGATGGATTCGGGGTTATAGTCCCTGGGTATATAGCTGGTGGTTTTGTTTTTAAGGCTGTTACCTTTTTTAACAAAGCGACCTTCGTTATTGTATTTTAATGGAAGGTTTCCATTGACTCTGAGTGCAACAGTGTCTTCTTTACTGGCAAATAAAAAATTCTGTGCCGGTGAGAAGAATTCATTCGATGCCGTTTTGAATTCCTGGTAATTGCTGCTTTTCATGATGTTGACAAATACAGAAG
Source organism: Saprospiraceae bacterium (assembly GCA_013042795.1). The sequence continues at coordinate 1,955 of JABDPK010000153.1, forward strand.
ATTCTTTCCTGTCATGTTCATGGTATCCTATCCAGTCACGTGTGATATCAGGAGTATTATCATTTTCAGATTCATAAAATACAGGACCAAATTCTGTCATCTTCATATTGAAAATGATGTCTTTTGATCCTTTGACCTTAATTGTTTCCTCCCTTAATTTCACCGTTTTTTCCTGTCCGTCAACAATATATTTTTCCTTTGTATTATCCTTCCAGTCTATCGTATAATAATCCACAAAATCATGTCCTGCATTGGTGAGGCCCCAAGCGATATCTTCATTCATACCTATCATTATTCCGGGCATCCCAGGGATGCTGACGCCGTATGCATTGAATTCAGGGGTAACAATATGTATTTCGTACCAGATTGATGGAAGAGTGAGGTTCAGGTGTGGATCATTACACAGAATCGGATGTGACCCACTGGTTTTTGCTGCATTTACAGCCCAGTTGTTACTTCCTACGCCTTCGATCCCGCTATATACAGACAGGTTTTCAAGTCTTTCTCCCTGGTAATGGCCTTTACCATTTCTTTCTCTTTTTTGTAACTGGTCAAACTGTAATTTTCCAGAATCATGAATGACAGGTGATTGGTTCGGATCAAATACAGGGTATAATGAATTAAAGGAATCTATTCCAATCTCCAGCATCATATTGGTTGCTCGGATGTCTTCATTATATGATGCCAATGTAGAGGTCATTGTTTTCAGTATCAAGGCTGAATGAAGCATGGTCCACTCAGAGGGACTGTAGCCCAATAATTTAAATTCAATTGGCCAATCTTTCTTCTTGAGGTGTGAGATATGATGGTTGACTCCATCAAGGTAACTCTGGATATAGCCAATCGTCTCAGTTTGTTTTTGCCATTGACTGACCGTAAGTTCTGCACCGTATAATAAACCTTCCTTTCGGCGACGGATGTCATATCTGTGGGTTTTTTCCCCTATTACTTCTGACAATGTACCGCCTGCTTCCCGGCAAATGAAATCCATTTGCCAAAGCCTGTGGTATGCCTCAACATAACCCTGTGCAAAAAGGGCATCTCTTGTTGAATTTGCAAAAACATGAGGTACCAATCGGGTATCAAAAGATATTTGGATATCTCCATCAAGTCCTTTGACTGCAATCCTTTTATCCTTGAAACGTGCATCATTTTCCGCATTTTTCCAGAGACCACTGGTAGGATTGAGTAATTTACCAAAACCTGGTATTTTCTGATCACCTGTTTTGAAGCCGCAATGAAATAGGTAAGCAATGATAATTGAAAGGACTGTCCAGGAAAAGAATTTTATGTATTGGGCCATTATATTGCAATTTATCTCACAAAAGTGAAATTATGGCTATCTGATAAAGATTCTTCGAAATAATAATTTTCCAGGTTAAAGCCTTTCAATCCTTCCCGATCTTCTATTTTGTTTTTAATGATGTATCGTGCCATAAAGCCTCTCGCTTTTTTGGCGTTGAAAGATAAGAATTTCAGCTGGCCATTCCGGAACTCTTTGAAATGAATGTCGATGATATCTCCTTTGATCTTTTTTCTGTCCAGAACAGAAAAATATTCTTTTGAGGCAAGATTCACCAGGACCGGATCATTTTGTGTTGCCAGTAGTTTGTTGATTTCTTTAGTGATATCCAATCCCCAGAATTCATAAAGGTTCTTGCCTTTTCTGTTTTCGAGCCTTGAACCCATTTCAAGACGATAGGGTTGCATGGCATCCAGGGGTTTTAATAATCCATACAAACCAGAGAGAATACGTAGGTGGCCCTGGGCAAATTCCAGTTCATTTGTAGTCAGGGATTTTGCATCCAGACCCAGGTATACATCACCTGTAAATGCAAGGAGTGCAGCCTTCGAATTATCTTCGGTATAGTCTTTTTTGAATGATTTATAACGATCTACATTCAGGTCAGCCAGTTTTTCATTGATATTCATTAACGCCATGATTTCTGGCTTCGATTTTTTCTTGAGAATACCTATTAACTGTTTAGCTTTTGAGCTATACATCGGTGTGTCCCGAAATTTGACCTGGTCATCATTGTAATTAAGCCTTTTGGAAGGAGAAAGAACTGATATCATTGATTATTATTTGCTTTAAAACAAAAGAACTCAATAATAGTTAAAAAAAATACCCTCAAGAAAACTTGAAGGTATTTTGATATATCGTAATTGAAGAAAATTAATTGCCTCCGCTCAGCATACTTGGCGCTGATTTTGGAACACTTTCTTCTTCCTGAGTATCGAGGATATTTCCAACCACTTTCAAAATATGCGGCTGTGTACCTTCATTTGTGGTAATCTTTACAGTTTTGTTGATTTTACCTAACCTGTTTGTTGAATACCTGATCTCGATTACTGAAGACTCACCTGGCATGATTGGTTCTCTTGGAAAAGTAGGAACCGTACATCCACAACTTCCTTTGGCACTCTTGATGACCAATGGCTCATCACCTGTATTTGTAAAACTAAGTGTTCTTAAAGGCTCAGAATTTTTATTAATTGTGCCATAGTCAACTGTTGTAGACTCAAATTGCATGATTGGTCCTCCTTCTTTCACCTCCCTTGGTGTGTCAGGATGAACGATAGGTTGAGGTTCGATTTGTGCACTTAATGAAGCGATAGCAAAAAGACAGATCAACAATGACAAAATACTCTTATGCATGATTATAATTTTTAATTTAAAACAAATGTACTATTAAATCGACGAATTGTAAACTCCAGTTTTATTAATGAGACGTTAAATTACTGACATACCTTAACAATTTTTCGATATAATTAGATCAAAATTGAAAGTCAAAATGTCGTATCTTTGCAGCATCGATAACCTTCACCTAAACTTGCGAGCTGAATGATAGACTATCCAGATTTCCAGTTATCTAATACACAAATCTCAAGCCAAGAAAATGCATACATAAAAAAAGTTCTGAATGACTACTGGATTGCCTGTATTAGCAGGGAAGCCAGCCTGATGGGACGAAGAGAAGTATTGACAGGAAAAGCGAAGTTTGGTATACTCGGAGACGGTAAGGAAATCCCACAGGTAGCATTGGCACATTTTTTTAATAAAGGAGACTTCAGATCAGGTTATTATCGCGATCAGACCCTAATGTTTGCACTTGATTTGAGCACAGTTGAACAATATTTTGCCCAATTATATGCAGATGCTGAAAATGATCCGTTTTCCGGGGGAAGACAAATGAACAGCCATTATGCGACCCCAATGAAAGATGAAAATGATCAGTGGTTGAGACAAACAGAACTTTACAATATTTCTGCTGACATTTCATCTACCGGTGGACAAATGTCCAGGTCGCTGGGTCTTGCTTCTGCTTCAAAAATTTACAGGAATTTAAAAGACCTGGATCCGGATTCTCAGTTTTCAACAGATGGGAATGAGATCACTTTTTGCACGATTGGTGATGCAAGTACTTCTGAAGGAATTTTTTGGGAAACCTTAAATGCGGCTTCAGTGTCACAAGTACCATTAGCTATCCTGGTATGGGATGATGGTTATGGCATTTCTGTTCCTATAGAAATGCAAACAACTAAAAGTAGTATATCGAAAGCAGCCGAGGGGTTTTTACTGGATGAATTCGGTAATGGCATTCATATGTATACTGTAAAAGCCTGGGATTACCCGGCATTGATCAATGTATTTGACAGGGCTACCAATCTGATAAGAGAGGAACATCGTACAGTGCTGATCCATGTGCAGGATTGTACACAACCACAGGGTCACTCGACTTCTGGATCACACGAGCGATATAAATCCAAAGAACGCCTGGAATGGGAAAAGGAATTTGATGGTATCACAAAAATGGGCGATTGGCTGAAGGAAATGGAATTTTGTGCACAGGAAGATTTGGATAAGATTCAGGCAGAAGCAAGAGATTTTGTAAAAACTGCAAAAAAGAACGCCTGGAGTACATTTCAAAAAAAGATTAAGGAAGATCAGAAAAAGGTCATAGCGATGTTTAAAGCCGTTGACCTGGATAATGATATGATCGAACTTGTTCGTCATCTTGAAGAAAATCGCAACCCTACAAAAGGTGATGTGATCAGCTGCCTCAGACGAGTGCGACAAAACCTCATTTCGCGAGGTTTAGCTGTTCCCGAGGTATTCGATACCCATATCGAAGCCACTATGGACCAGGCTGATATTGATTATCATAGTCATTTATACAGTGAGGCCGATAGTTCAGCATTGAACATTCCTGTTGTCCATCCGGAATTTTCAGAAAATTCGGAGATTAAGAATGGTTATGAAGTGATCAACACATTCTTTGACAGAATATTTGAAAAACATCCCAATACGCTGGCATTCGGAGAAGATGTTGGCAATATTGGTGACGTGAACCAGGGGTTTGCAGGATTGCAGGACAAATATGGTGACACCCGCATTTTTGATACAGGGATCAGGGAATGGAGTATCGTCGGTCAGGCGATTGGATTGAGTATGCGCGGATTCCGTCCGATTGCAGAAATGCAGTATATCGATTATCTGATTTATGGTCTTGCAGCGATGAGCGATGACCTGGCCACAGTCAGGTATCGGTCCAATAACCTGCAGATGGCACCAGCTATTATCAGGACAAGGGGTCACAGACTGGAAGGTATATGGCATGCAGGTTCTCCACTGGGCATGATGCTGAATAGTCTCAAAGGAATGTATATATGTGTACCTCGAAATTTTGTTCAGGCCGCAGGTATGTATAATACTTTACTTCAATCGACTGATCCTGGTGTGGTTGTGGAGGTGTTGAATGCCTATCGTCGTAAAGAAAGAATGCCGGATAATATCGGAGAATACACTGTACCTCTGGGCGTACCGGAGAAAATTACAGAAGGAGAGGATCTGACGATTGTCACCTATGGTGTCAATGTAAGGCTGGCTGAAGAAGCAATCAATAGTATATCAGCTATGGGCTATACGATCGAACTGATTGATGTTCAGACCATGATCCCTTTTGATCTTGAGCACAGCATTGTAGAGTCACTGAAGAAAACAAACAGGATATTATTCATCGATGAAGATGTTCCAGGTGGTTCAACTTCTTTCATGATGCAAAAAGTACTGGAAGAGCAAGGAGGTTATTATTACCTTGATGCCAAGCCGGCAACACTGTCTTCCTATGATCACAGGACACCATTTGGTAGTGACGGTGATTACTTTACAAAGCCTCAGGTTGAGGACATAGTCGATAAGATAATTGAAATTATCGAAGAATAATCTGAATATCACATAATTGTCTTTTCTTTATATCTTTTCAATTTATTAGCTAATAGATATAATCCCTTTTGGCAAAACTCCTCATCATAATTCCCACTTATAATGAAATCGAGAATATCGAAGCCATTATTAATGCTGTTATGGCATTGTCAGACAATTATTCTGTGTTGGTGGTTGATGATGGATCGCCGGATGGTACAGCCGATAAGGTCATTTCCATGATTCCAGGTTTGAATGGTCGTTTGAATATCATTCAGCGTGAAGGTAAACTAGGGTTGGGAACAGCATATATCGCCGGATTTAAATGGGCCCTTGAAAGAGATTATGACTTTATCATGGAAATGGATGCCGATTTTAGTCATAACCCCAAGGATGTTCCTCGATTGGTTGAAGCCTGCAAGGGAGAAGGTGTCGGTATGGCTGTCGGATCCAGGTATATGAAGGGTGGGGGCTTTCGAAATTGGAGCAAGTACCGCTTAATGCTATCATATGGCGCTTCTCTTTATACCCGGATGATCACCTGGATGCCGGTGAAGGATGCCACTGCCGGATTTGTTGTTTACAAGCGGGAAGTGCTGGAAAAAATGAATCTCGATAAAATCGAATTTATCGGTTATGCCTTCCAGATTGAAATGAAATATTATTGCTATTCTCTTGGCTACAAGATCAAAGAAGTACCCATCATTTTCGTTGACCGTGAATTGGGCACCTCAAAAATGAATTCATCTATCATCAAGGAAGCTGTTCTGGGTGTGATTAAGATGCGGTTGCGGAAATATGGATAGATTCAAGATATTAGACGCTAGATTTTAGACTTATGAGTAAGGATCCTCCGAGGGACGTGTGATTTAAATCACACGTCAAGTCCATGGTACCCCCAACTACACCCACAGTTAACCCCCCTTTTTCATTTCGACCGAATGCAATGAGCGGAGTATTAGAG
>JABDPK010000138.1 GCA_013042795.1 Saprospiraceae bacterium
TGCCATACAACTTTGATCCAATGAGACATTGACCTGGGTCAGGCACTGCACCTGGCAGTTACTCACACACATCGTCTGAGAAAAAATATAAGACGGACTGATCGAAAGCATGATTAGAAAGGATATACCTTTCACAAGGCTGTTCGTGTACTTCATGTTGTAGTTCCTTATTCGTTAGCAAAAAAAATAAACATTGACTTCATCTCCTCCGCACTACTTGATTCGATGTTGTCACTAATTTTATTTTTCTCTTAAAAATTCAATGTCAGGAATATTCATTCAAATATTCATTGAGAGATATGATCATTACTAATGCTGAAACATCAATGTTTATAAAGGCTTCAGCCGTCAATAATCAACCGACAATACAAATTCTTTGAAAAAAATAGTCTAGGATCTATTAGGTAGGTGGTAATAAACTATCCACAAATATAAGAACATATTAAAAATATCCAAATGTGTTTGATTCTTTTTACAAGTTTTTTTTAGTCAAACAATTGTCCCAGGGAAGCCTGTTTGTAATAGATAGATTTCAAATCCATCAACTCTTTATGGGTTCCGTGTTCTTCGATTTTCCCATCCTGCATTACAAAAATCTGGTCTGCATCCGTAATTGTACTTAACCTGTGGGCGATGATTATTGATGTCCGGTTTTCCATCAGTTTATTCAATGCTTCCTGGACCACTTTCTCGGAACCGGAGTCAAGGGAAGAGGTTGCTTCATCAAGTAATAATATGGCAGGATCCTTCAATATAGCTCTTGCTATAGCGATACGTTGGCGTTGTCCCCCAGAAAGTTTAATTCCTCGTTCTCCTATAATAGTTTCAATTCCTTCCGGGAAAGAACTGATGAATTCCCAGGAATTGGATTGCTTTGCAGCTTCAATGATCTCATCATCCTTTGCATCCGTTCTACCATACAATATATTTTCTTTGATGGTGCCCCCGAACAATATGACCTCCTGTGGAACGATGGCGATATTGCTCCTGTATGATCTGAGTTCATAGTCATAAATGGGATGATCTCCAACTTTTATTTCACCTGATCCGATCTGGTAAAATCTTAGCAAAAGCTGGATGACCGTAGATTTTCCTACCCCGCTTGGACCAACCAATGCAACTTTCTGTCCTTCCTTGATATAAATATTTAAGCCTTTCAGAACAGGTATATCCGGTCTGCTGGGATAGGTGAATCTGACATCTTTAAAGACAATATCTCCTTTTAAACGTGACATGTCAGACATGAGTCCATTGGAATCATCAAGATCAACTTCTCCAACCGTATCCAATATTTCTCTGACCCTGTCAGTTGCACCAATCACTCCAAACAGTTCGGTTGAAAAACTGGCCAGGCCTGCAATGGCACCTCCGATAATAGTTGTATACGTCACAAATGACAATAACACGCCTACAGACATGGTGCCTTCCTGTACCATCAGTGCAGCCATATATATGATAAAACAGACAGCACCAAAAAATATCGTAATAATGAATAAAGCAAACAACGCTCTGGCCCTTGCATATTTCAAAGCAGTTTCAACAACACGATTTATAGACTTGCCATACCGAATGTTCTCAAAGACTTCATTTGCAAATGCCTTTACGATCTGTATGGATTGAATCGCTTCACCAACCAATGAGTTGGAATCTGCGAGATCCTGTTGCCGCTTTTTTGAAAGCTTTCTGATGGCTTTGGCAAAAATAATCGCCATGATCACCACAGGCGGAACAGTAGCAAGCATGACCAGGGATAATTTTGGAGCCATTATGAACAAGAATGATACTCCAATAATAAGTGTTAGGATTTGACGAATAAACTCTCCAAGTGTCACCGAGAAAATGGAGTATAATTTGCTGACATCACCAGTGACCCGACTTATCAAATCTCCCGTTTTGTTTTCTTCAAAAAATGAATATGGCAGTGTGATGATTTTACTGTAAAGGTCACGTCGTACATCCGCAATACCCTTTTCACTCACAATCGCATTTAATATGATCCTGATATATCCGAAAATACCCTGGAGTACAAGGACGATTATAAGAATAAGTCCAATTTCATTGACGCCTATATCATAGCTCGCCTTCCCGGTCGCAGCATCCACCATTAAGC
>JABDPK010000154.1 GCA_013042795.1 Saprospiraceae bacterium
ACTCAGACCGAGTTTGATTGTGATGATGTAGGCATCCATACAACCATTGTAATGGTTACTGATACTTGCGGAAACAGCAACACATGTTCAACTGTTATCGAGATTGTAGATGATCAGGCACCAACATGTGTCACCGTAGATATCACTGTTTCTCTTGATAGCAATGGTGAATATGATCTTGATGCTTCAGAAGTTGATGATGGTAGTTCCGCAGCTTGTGGTGGTATGGTGACGCTGGCCGTAGATCCGAATGAATTTGATTGTTCAGATATTGGTGACCAACTTGTGACCCTGACAGTCTCATCTTCAGGAGGTGTTTCATCTACGTGTACTGCAGAAGTGACAATTCAGGATAATTCGCCGCCGACAATAGTATGTCCGGCCAATATGACCTTGCCGTGTAATTCAGACTTGTCAGATTTGACACAGTTTGGTATGGCAACTGCAAGTGATAATTGTGATGCCAATGTGGCAATAACCGTAAATAATATATTTGATGTCAATGCCTGTAATGTAGGTACGGTAGAACGTGAATTTACGGCAACAGATAATGAAGGAAATACTGCTACTTGTATGCAGTTGATAACGATTGATCCACCGACGAATCCAATTGTCGAAGCTGATATTACATGGCCGACTTCACCATTTGATGCTGGAGACTGTATTGCAGATCCAGCTAATATTGATTCAGGTATGCCGGTTGTAAATACGAGTAATGCAGATTGTTTCAATATCTCAATTTCTTTCTTTGATGTGGATCCGACACCTGGAACTTCAGGATGTTTTGACACATATGAAAGAAACTGGATGGTCGTAGATTCCTGCCAGTTAAATGGAGGGACGACAGGTATATTTACCTTTGTACAGATTATTAACCTGAATGATTCGGTTGGTCCGACAATTTCAGGACCTGCAGACATGACGATCATTCTTGATCCGATGACATGTGATACATTCCTTAATCTTCCTGCAACCATTTCTGATTGTATCGGAGGGTTTAGCGGAACGAATGATTCACCATTTGCGGATTCAAATGCTACTGAAGATGCAACTGGTACTTACTCGGCAGGTGCTACAGATGTCACCATTACAGCAATTGATACATGTGGAAACGAAAGTTTCTATACGTATACTGTAAATGTAATTGACACATCAACAGTAATCTTTAGCTGTGACAAGATTATAGAAACGATGACTTCTGCATTGGTTGTTCCAGTGCCGGTTGAAGCAGCAGAAATTGAAATAATGACGATGTGTTCAGATACGGTCTTTGATGTGTCATTCAGCAATATGTCACCGGATATCGACACAATATATGCAGATTGTAGTTTCGTAGGATTAACAAATTATACCGTTTACCTGTGGTCAGGAAATGTAGTGATTGACAGTTGTACAAACTTGCTGCAAATACTCGATGGTGGCGGATTCTGTCCTAATCCTTTGATCGGAACGATATCAGGACTTATCTCAACTGAAGATGACCGTATGGTTGACGATGTTGTTGTAGATCTTATGGGAAGTGAATTTCCGGCAATACTGACTGAAGAAGATGGGATATTTGCCTTTCCGGCTATGCCATATGGTGGCTCTTATGAAGTTGTTCCTGTCAAAGATACTGACCACTTGAATGGAGTCTCTACACTTGACTTAATCGAGATACAGCGTCATATCCTGGGTATACAACCATTGACAAGTCCATATAAACTGATAGCTGCGGATGTAGATAACTCAGGAAGTATAACAAGTCTGGATCTGCTTGAACTCAGGAAATTGATTCTTGGTGTTTACGAGGAATTCCCGAATAATACATCATGGAGAATGGTCGATGCGGCATACAACTTCATTGACCCGTATAATCCGTTCTTGTATGATATACCTGAAGATTATGAAATTGGTTTATTCAACACCTCAATGGACATAAATTTCATAGGTGTCAAGGTAGGTGATGTCAATAATACTGCGGTAGCAAATCTTTATGATCAAAGGATTGAAGCCAGATCAGCAAGTGACTTCAGTTTTGTGGTCAACGATCAGAAGTTAAAGAAAGGTGAACTATCAAATATCGTGTTCAGTGCAGAATCTATGGAGAAAGTTGATGGATACCAGTATACACTTAAAATTGACAGGGATAAAGTAGAATTCGTTGGATTCAACCCGATTGATCCGACAATGGACCTGAACAATGTGAACTTGTCGCATTCAGATAATGGTATAATCCATATCAGCTGGAATAAGCTATCTGATTACGGAAATGAACTGACACAACTCTTCGAAATTGTGGTTAAGCCAAAATCTGATGTTTGGGTCAGTGATGTGGCTTCAGTCCTGGAAAAAGGAATTCCAGCACAGGCATACTTTGAAAATGAAATTCAGGATCTGAAAATAGAATTCAGAAACGATGAGATAGTAGAGGAGGATATCATCTTGTATCAGAACCAGCCGAATCCTTGGTTGCAGTCTACTGATATCAAGTTTTATAGTCCAGTTTCAGGAGATGTTATTTTGAAAGTATATGATATCAATGGACGTGTTGTGCATTCAAGGAATATGACCAGTTCGATAGGATTGAATAAGATCGAACTGAGGAAGGACGATGTAGGGTCTGCATCCGGGATACTTTATTATGAATTGATTTCCGGAAATGAGAGATTAATGGAGAAAATGCTTTTACTCAGATAAATAATACAGGGGGAATAAGAATTCCCCCTTATTATATTTTTTAATGTTATTTAAAATTTTGTGATATGTCGAAGGTCTCAACTATTAGTAGTAATAGTCTTTATTTGATTTCAGAAAGATGTTGTTTATTCAATATGATTAATTATTAGAGGCCATCCCAAGCATTTTTAATCGATTTTAATTATTAGTTTTTTAAAGATTTTTGAAATACAGCATAAACTCTGAACTTTGAAGATCTTCTTCACTCGTGATTATATAAGATATACGGGTGGATATTAACCAAAAATCTAGATTCTATATAAAGCCGGAATACCCAAATATTCCGGCTTTTTCATTTTCAGGATTTCGCTCTATAACTGTCAAAGAATTATCCCGCGGAGGTAATTATTTTTGTTTTAATATTGAAGCATATTTGCATAGTGAATAATGCACCATGAGTGAGCAAACTGAATTGATAGCACAGGACGTATCCAGGATTAACTTAAATTTTAAAGTAAATAAAGATTTGATTGTCACTGAGTTTAATCAAAATCTTGATATGTTTTTTGACAATGAACCAATCATTGTAGATGATAAAACTGTTTTATATCTTGAAAAAAAGGACAGGGCAGAAATCGATTTTAATCTTGATAGTATAAACACAAATTTTGATATTAGAGTGGAGCTACGCAGAAAAACAATTCTCAGTGAAGTTTCCGCAGACGCTCAAATTGATCTGAAGTTTAATACTAAATATGAAATTGCCAAGGATTGGCTGGTGAAAACCAAAACCGAGCTTCAGGCGCATACATGGAAAAGCAAGCCAACACTTAAGGTAGGATCATTTAGATTATCCTCAAGTGGCATAGCAAATATTATTCTTAATAGGTTGAAGCCAAGAATTGAATCCAAAATCGATGAATCCCTTCAGGAAATTCTTGATTTTCGTTATAAACTAAATGCCCTGTTCAGGATTATTAATTCACCGATCAGGATTGATGCCCTGATAAACTCTGAAATAAATGTCCAATTGGATGAAATTGGTATTTCCAGCCTGGGAGAAAACAATGATGATCTGAATGGTCAAATCAGCTTACTTACCAGGCTTCGGCTTGATCCGGTTGGAAAGGATTTAGACTGGTCCAGGTATTATATTATACCAAAAGGAGTCATCGGTACCCAGGAAACTTCTGAATTAAGTCGTTTGTTTCTTCCTTTCAATATATCCTATGAAAACCTGGGGGATTGGCTTAAAGAACAGTACAGGGGGCACAGATTTGAGGCTAATGAAAACTATTTCGTAGTTCAAGATCTCTCATTGAGCCAGGAAGAGGATAAAATTAAATTGATCCTGGAGGTCACCGGTACTGTAAATGGAACAATCGAATTGAAAGGCAAGCCTGTATACGATATTGAAAAACAGGAATTATACTCGGAAGGTCTTGAAACAAAGTTGATCACCAATAATATCATTCACAAAGCGGCATCCTGGATATTAAAGGGCAAGATTCATGAAGAGCTTGAAAGGATCAGCTATTTCCCGCTAAATAAGATCATAGAAAATCTCCAGGCGATCATAGACAAACAATTGAAAAGTATGCTTCCAAAAAAAAAGATACTTGGACGTATCAATGTGGAATCATTGATTGTTAAAGATTTTAATCTCGGTGAAGAAGAAATTCATGCTTTGCTCGACCTCAGGTTTCATATGTTTACTGAAGTGCAGGATCTGAATTTTTTCAGAAAAGGAACATGAGTATTAACCGATTAGTGGCTGCAAAAACAGGAAGGTTGCAGATCCTGC
>JABDPK010000158.1 GCA_013042795.1 Saprospiraceae bacterium
AAATAAACAGGGATCATATAATCACTGAAAATGACAAAACCTGTCTGTTCAGTTAGGAATGGCCTGCTGATCGTGTTATTGATGACAAGATCACTTAGAAACAAAGCTACTATTGGTAATATGAATGCCAAATGTTTTCTTCCGATATAAAGTCCGCCCATCAGAGCCATGGCACCGACAGGTGTTGCATTGGGTGGATGAGGCAGCAATCGATATATGGCTGCAATGATTATAAGGGAAACGACCAGGAAGAAATTATTCACTTTCATATTAGATACTTTCTAATACAAAGATGAAGCAAAATATTGGAAAATCGAAGTGTCATTCACAATACTGCCAATCAATAGTTATTTTTGGTTCTTTTGCATGCAAAATTGTATACAATAATGATGGGTTATTTCGAAAATGCATTTAATGGAAAGAATCACTGGTGGCGTTATATTGTCGTTATCCTGGTGACATTCATTGGTTATACGATCGGACAGATTCCTTTGATGTTGTCTTTATGGAGATCAGTAAATGAGGAAAACTCGGAATTGGGAATGGCTGATATAGAGAATTTTCAGTCGAATCCTGATTTTAGTGTTTTCGGGATTAATTCAAATATGGGTTTCACACTATTGCTGGTGATGTTTATAGGGGCTTTAACAGCTTTCTACTTCATCTTCAAACCAATGCATGGTCGTGAATTCAGAAGTTTGATCACATCAGGCAGCCGAATTAACTGGAATAAAATATTCTTTGCCTTTTCTGTATGGTTGTCATTGTCTCTAGTGGTAGAAGTTGTTTCTTATTTCATGGATCCAGCGAGCTATAGTTTTCATTTTCAGTTTAACACCTTCATTCCTTTAGTCATCATATCATTATTGATCTTGCCGATACAGACCAGTATGGAGGAATTATTGTTCCGGGGATATCTCATGCAGGGCATTGCAGTTGGAACCAAATCCCGATTGATCCCATTGATCATTACCTCCATTTTATTCGGGTTTATCCATTCAATGAACCCAGAAATCCAGGAGTTCGGCTTTGTGACGATGCAGGTATATTATATTTCGGCAGGTTTATTACTCGGAATCCTTACAATTATGGACGATAGCCTGGAACTGGCATTAGGTGTTCATGCCGCAACAAATATTGTAGGTGCAGTGTTTGTAGGTTATGAAGGTGCTGCCATTCAGACAGATTCCCTGTTTAAAGCCAATGAAATCAATCCTGTTTTTATGACAGCCGGGTTCATCCTTGTATCCCTTGTATTTATACTCCTGATGAAATATAAATATAATTGGGGATCGTTTAAAAGGATCCTGGAACCAGTAAATAAAATTGACGATACGGTTGTAATGCATTAAAAAATTGTAAATGAGACTGTTTTATTTAATACTTCTTTTGATTCCTCACCTTGGTTATGGACAGGGTGACAGGTGGCAGCAACATGTGGTCTATGATATGGAAATTGATGTTGATGTAGAGCATTATAAGCTATTTGGTAAGCAAAAAATTAAATACACCAATAATTCACCGGATACCTTGAGGAGTGTGTTTTACCACTTATACTTTAATGCTTTTCAGCCGGGAAGTATGATGGATGTCAGGTCAAGAACAGTCAAAGATCCTGATCCAAGAGTCATTGACAGAATATCCAAGCTCAAGGAAGACGAGATCGGTTATCAAAAAGTTTTAAGCCTCAAACAGGACGGACAAATCCTGAATTATAATACTGAAGGTACGATCCTGGAAGTTGACCTGGGTAAACCTCTATTACCCGGCAAATCCACAAAACTGGAAATGGAATTTGAATCCCAGGTGCCTTTACAGATTAGGAGAAGCGGCAGGGATAATAAAGAAGGGATTAGTCTGTCCATGGCCCAGTGGTATCCCAAATTGTGCGAATATGATTACCAGGGGTGGCATGCCAATCCATATGTAGGCAGAGAATTTTATGGTGTTTGGGGAGATTTCAATGTTAAAATTAAAATTGACAGGGAATACACGGTTGCGGCTACAGGGATGGTGCAGAATCCACAGAAAGTAGGCCATGGATACTCTGAAAAAGATACCAGGACGAAAAAACTATTTCAAAAAAAGAAACTTACCTGGGAATTTAAGGCTGAGGATGTGCATGATTTTGTTTGGGCAGCAGATCCTGATTACACGCACCTGGTAAAAACAACTGATATAGGAACAGAATTACATTACTTTTTTCAGTCTAATGACTTTACCCGTGATAACTGGGGGAGTTTGCACAACGCAATGAATATTGCACAGAAATACCTGAACAAACATTATGGGGTTTATCCTTACAAGACCTATGCCTTTATCCAGGGTGGTGATGGCGGAATGGAATACCCCATGGCAACCCTTATTACAGGGGAAAGGAGCTATAGCAGCCTGGTCGGTGTCAGTGTGCATGAATGGGTGCATAGTTGGTACCAGATGGTTCTCGGGACAAATGAAAGTCTCTATGCCTGGATGGATGAAGGATTTACTTCGTTCGTCTCATCGGATGTGATGAATTATCTCAAAAAACAAAGAATTATTCCAGGGCAGCATGTGGAGAATCCCCATCAAAGTGTTGTTGAAGGATTTGCAAGGTGGGCAAAGACCGGGAATGACGAACCATTGTCAACCCATGCAGATCACTTTACATCAAACCAGGCTTATGGTGTAGCAGCCTATACTAAAGGCAGCGTATTTCTCAAGCAGCTGGAATATATCATTGGTAAGGATAACTTCGAAAAGGGCATGAAACGATATTACGAAGAGTGGAAATTCAAACATCCCAATGTCAATGATTTCATCCGCGTCATGGAAAAGGTGAGTGACCTGGAATTGGACTGGTACAAGGAGTATTGGGTCAATACTACCCATACAATTGATTATGGGATCAACGGTATCAGGGAAGAAAATGGCATGACTGTCATTGATCTTGAGAAAATAGGGTATATGCCGATGCCTCTTGATGTGAGCGTAGAATTAAAAGATGGGACCATGAAGCATTATTATATACCATCAAGAATTATGCGCGGAGAGAAGAATGGAGATATTTTTAATGGAGAAGTTCAAAAGGATTGGCCATGGACAAATCAACATTATGGACTGAAGGTCAGGATGTCTCCTCAGGACATTGAAAGAATATACATCGACAGGAGTTCAAGATTTTCCGATATTGACCTGAGTAATAATGTATGGCCAATTGTTGAAGAATAAAAGTAGATACCCTTTATAGTTCCTCACTTGCTTAGTAGTAAAAAGAAACTGATCCTTCTCTATTTGACCAGAAATAATATCTAAATAAGGGGATTTTACCTGGATGTTACATAATTACAATCGAAAGTTACATGAGCCTGTCATCAGTCAAGCTCACTCATCTTAGTATTGTTTCATTATTCATTTATTAAAAAATAGAATTATGAAAAATCTGCCGAGTGTCTCTTACAGCTTATTGCTTTTTTTATTTCTCAATACATTATTTCTTTCGTGTTCCAGGGATAATGATGAAATTATAACAAATGAAGAACCAGTCTTTCAACCAATTCAAGGACAGGTCGTTGATTATATTACTAAAGAAGGTATTCCTGACCTTGACCTTGAACTTATCTGGAGAGATTTGTTTGAAGGAGGTGTTACAGATAGAGGCCGCACTGATAATAATGGAGAATTCAC
>JABDPK010000162.1 GCA_013042795.1 Saprospiraceae bacterium
TATTCACTGGTCTTGCGGTTGGAACATACAGCTTTACCTATACAACGAATGATGCAGTCAGCCAATGTAAAAATGTAAGTTATGATATTTCAATATCAGTGGCAGATTGTTAGTGTCCACCTATACAAATAAGTCAAACAGATGATTTTTGCCAGGTCGACCAGATTTTTGACCTTACGACACTGATCATCAATGCCGGACCGGGAAGTTGGTCACTAAGCAGTGTAAATACCTTGAATACACCAACAATAGTAAATAACAGTGAATTATATTTTACAGGAATAACAGCCATTGGTGATTATACATTAACATATACCCTGGATGACCAAAACATACCGACGGGATGTGATAATGCTGCAAGTGTGGACTTCACTGTGATAGATGCACCTTTTGTCGTTCTATATACAGAAGTCGATGCATGTAATGGATTTAACGGCAACCTGGAACAAATTTTCCAGCTTGACGATCTGATTCAGGGTGGATCCGGTGGCGGAATATGGTCAACCAACGAACCAGAAATAACCATTGAATCCGATAATTCAGTTTCATTTTTGGGTGTACCTGCTGGATTTTATGATATAGATTATACAACAAATCACGCTGAATTCCCATGTATGGATGTCACCGAGACGGTAACATTTACAGTGAGAGATTGTGCATGTCCTATCATTGAGATGCAGCAATTCCCTGATCTGTGTATCGGCTCAGACACCTTTGATCTGACAACTTATCTGAATACAAATGCACCCGGGGAATGGTATATCAATGGAATTGTAGGTACGAATGCCATTGCAATAATAGATGATCACTACTTGAGATATTCAGAATTTGCCGAACCGGGCGAATATGTCCTGTCATATGAATTATACAATTTGGGATATGATGCAGATTGTTCTTTATTAGATAGTGTGATTTTTAATATTTATGCGAACCCGGAATCGGAACTTCTACCTGATACGGTCGTATGCAATATGGATATTGGCATTGGACCAGACAGGATCTTCATGGACGATATGATATTATCTGGATCTTCTGGTGTCTGGATTTCCACAGAATCTGGTATTCAGGTTGAAAGCAACAGCGAAGTTTCATTTACTGGAATACCGGCGGGTGATTACAAGTTTTTATTTACAACAAATACTGCAAATGCACCATGTGTAGACCAGACCTACGAGGTCACGGTATCTGTCGTAGATTGTACTTGTCCTGAATTGGATTTGAGTTATATAAATCCATTATGTACCAATAGTTCGATGATAAATCTCGAAGATTACCTTGTGAATCCAAGCGATGCACCTGGAGTCTGGATTGTGACTGCGCCTTCAGGAGAAGAGCTGGAAATGAATGAGATTGATCCGGCATTACTGGAAGCTGGAGATTATATGGTGAGCTTCCAGTTTAATGATGGTACAGGAAACTGTCCGGATACTGCCACTTCGGAATTGAACGTTTACCAGCAACCTGAAGTAAATATAATAACCGCTGATTATGTCGTATGTAATGTGGATGGTGGCACAGCGCCGCGTTGTATTGATTTGAGCACTTTCGTGTCAGGATCTGATGGTGAATGGAGTCAGCCCACAGGCTATAACGGTGATTTTTCAGATATAACAAATATATGTTTTGACGGCATTGCAGGAGGAACTGTCCTTGAATTTAATTATTCATCGGATGTTGCCCAATTCCCTTGCCAGGATGTATCAGGTCTGGCGACAATTATTGTTGAAGATTGCTCATGCCCAATATTGAATATTTTTAATCCGGGACCTATATGCAATGAAGGTGATGTCCTGGACCTCAATGAGCTCGAAGCCAATGGAATTGCCGACGGACAGTGGTCTGTCGTCGATGGTCCACAATCGATTAGCCTGAACAATGAAGTTTTTGAGGCAGATCAGCTAATGGCCGGAGAATATACTCTTCAATATACACCAATGGAAACGCCGGAAGTGCATTGTGATCAGTTTAGCCAGGTGACATTGCAGGTTGTTGCTCCTTTAAGAGCAGGAACCGGGGATATGATCGAATTATGTGAGAATGATGACCAGGAAATAAACCTCTTTGACATTTTGATTGATGCAGATAGTGGGGGAAATTGGTTGGAAATAAGCCAGGGCATTTCGGCTGGTTCAGCTTTTGATGATACTGGATCTCTTCAGACTGAAGACCTTGATCCGGGTCAGTATGATTTCGAATATTTACAGGATAATGATTTTCCTTGTAATGACCAGGCCAGTTATGTTTCAGTATTGATTAATGAAGTACCTCAATCTGATGCGGGAGAAGACAAGGAAGTCAATTGTGCTGTTCAGGAAGTTACCCTTGGAGGTATAAATACAAGCTCAGGCACAGATTATACTTATAGTTGGACATCGGTCAACGGGTCTCTACTAAATGATAGTACATCTGCCACCATAAAAGTAAACGAGGCAGGGGAGTATATCCTGGAGGTTATACATTTGCCGACCGGATGTCTTTCTGTTGATGCAGTGATTGTTACTGAGGATGATAATTCACCCAGTTTTGAAGCAGAAGTTATTTCCTCTCCTTGTGATCTGAATTCTTTGGGAATTATTTCCATTGCCAATGCAACAGGAGGAGACGGATTATATGAATATTCAATAGATAATGGACAAAGCTGGACCAATGATAATTCCTTTACAGGACTGGCTGACGGGGAATATACTGTGGTCATGCAGGATGGAAGAGGATGTACATTTGAACAAAGCGGACTGATCATTCAGCAATCGAGTCCGATGGGACTTAATGCCGGGGAAGATACAACTGTAGATTATGGAGATGCCTATTACAATTTGCAGGTTTCAATTACAGCTGATCCCGCAGATATAGTCAATGTCATTTGGCAGGAAGACGGTATTACAATTTGTGAAGGGACACCTGATGAATGTTTTTATATCCAGGTAGATCCGGTTGAGATCAATACGTATTGTGTAACCCTGACAGATCTCTATGGTTGTGAATATACGGACTGTGTTGTACTCGAAGAAGAACTGGATGCAGATGTATACATACCTAATATATTTGATCCTACAGCTGTTGATAACAACAATCGATTTTATGTCCAATCAGGGGAATATGTAACGACTGTAAATGAAATGCGCGTCTATGACAGGTGGGGAAGCCTGATCTTTGAAGGTGAACCCGATCATGCACCAAACCTTCCTGAGTATGGATGGGATGGCAGAATAAATGGAGAGAAAGTAAGAGAAGGTATTTATATGTACTTCATCCGTACAACGGATATATTAGGACAGGAAAAGAAACATTCCGGAGACGTTATGTTGATAAGATAAAATCCAATGAACCCAAATTAAAAGCTGCATTCAAAAGATGTGGCTTTTTTTTATTTAAAACAACTTGATTTCCATGGTGTTAAATTGACATTCTTAAGTTTGAGCTATTAATTTCCTTTCCTTGTTAAGCAGCACTCTCAAAGAAATGGGGTATCTGAGTTCTGATAGATGAATATAATGTATATTTTTAGGGCTCAATCAGTAAACTATCTATTATTTTTCTGGCATTTTCATTTGATAATCAGCAAGTTAAGAAAGCTGGCTGACCAGGGACATAAAAGGCCAGTTTTAAGAATTTATATGAACAGACAATTTACACTCTTCATATTGACCCTGTTATTTGCTTGTAATCTCTCAGCACAAGATGATTGCACAACTGCTTCTGATGCAGGTTTGCTGGGATGTGGGCAAGCTATTACTATGGATTTTAATCCAGGAGATACACCTGATGCTGAAGCAGTTGGTTGTATGGGGATGCCTCCGATTCCTGGGACTTGGTATTTTTTTGAAACAGATATGCTTGTATCAGAGTTTACAATTTCAGGAACCGATTTTGAAATGTTTGAAGGCCCTGACTGTTCTAGTTTAACAGCTATTTCTGATTGTGGTGCTCCTGATACTTTCATTGCCAATTCAAGTACAACTTATTGGATACTGGTTGGAGATGAAGCCACTGTAGAAACATCCAATTTTTCAAATGATGATTGTTCAGGTGCGCAAGTGGTCGGAACGATGAATTGTGGAGATATACTTACTGCAAGTGGTGATCCGACAGCATGTTTTGACCTGGAGGCAATAGGATGTATGATTGATATGCCTGGGGTATGGTATGAGTTTGATACTGATTCGGAAATGTCAAGTTTTGAGGTCACGGGAAGTATGTTTGAATTATTTGAAGGTTCTTGTGGTTCATTGGTTTCTCTATCAGATTGTGGTTCACCCTCAACGGTATCCACGACACCTGGAGCAACATATTATTTATTGGTGGGTGGGTCAGTGACGGTCGAAGCTACACCACAGCCTATTAATGACTTTTGTTCAGGAGCTACCGATCTTAATTCTGGCTCAGATCAGGTAACCTGTTGTGCAGGACTTGAGGGTATTGATGATTGCGGTGGACAGAATTCAGGTGTTTGGTTTGTTTTAACTCCAGGGGCGGATGCTGTGGATATTTCTTTTTCGAATATAGATATGACAGGTATTGTTGGTATAGAAGTATACTCAGGAAATTGTTCTGCACTTTCTTTTGAAGACTCATACTGTGGTGGTCCATCGACTACAAATTTTCAAGTAACAGCTTGCGGAGAAGATATATATGTTCATGTTACATCAAGTCAGGGAGACTGTGGGGCTTTTTCTTTGTCAGCAACTGATGTAACTGGATGTGGGACACCAGAAGATTGCGATGATGTTGTTGATTTCATTTCTCCCTCTTCGGGAGCTGGACAGATTTGTACTCAAGGCTGTACACAGTACTCATGTAGTGGTATATGTGCACCAACTGGTGTCTGGTTCCAGGTTATGACAGATGATATAGCATCCTATATGGAAGTCATAGTAAACAACGCCAATTTTAATCCGGTGGTTTCGATTTACCAGGGAGCAGATTGTGGTTCATTAACTGGTCTGGTTTTATGCGACACTCCGGCAGTCGGGGAAGTTGTACCATCTGCCGTTAACGCTCTGCAAACTTATTATATTGAAATAGGTTCTGAAACAGGAGCAGGTGGTGACTTTGATTTATGTATTTTAACTGATATTTCTCAGGTACAGTGTTCCGAAGGTGACCTGGAACCGAACAGACCTGAATATCCGGACGAAGATCCGAATGGCCCTTATTGTCCTGGTGAAACAGTGAACTTTTGTTATACCGTAGAATTTACTGTGGATCCAATTGGGCAAGGTAATAATTGTCAATGGATACAAGGAATTATTCCTACAATTGGCGGAGGATGGGACCTTGCTCTAACACCGATTGATGACCAGGGTCCTGATGGAGGATGGTTCTGGCTTGATGAAGGCAATGTTGATCATAACGTCGATAGCCCTGTACTTGAATTGATAAATACGCCTAACGGTCTTGGATTGGCATATGGAAACGGTGGTCTTACAGCTGGTGACCTTTTACCTGGGGGATGGTGGTATACATCACCTGGTGGGGGTGCGGGATGTACAAATGATGGCGATCCGGATACGATGTGGGGCTTACCCGAAAGCTGTGGCTCTGCATCTGAGGTAGAATTTTGTTTTGATCTCACTGTTAGAGAAATTGATGATCCTGCAGATTGTTCAGATCCCGAATTTACTGATTTGAAAGTCCATATATTTACAATGGCGGACGGACAAACCGGCTGTTGGTCAAATAATTCATGTGCTGGTGACGTGCCTGTCGTTTTTGATGCACTAATGGACTGCACTTCAGTTGTAGAAGTCCTCGCTGAAGATAAAGAAATATGTTCTGATCAGAATGTTGATATTTTGGTTGAAACTTCAGATGGATCTTCTGCTGATATTATTGTAGAAGTAATAGAAGAAGGAAATACCAGTGGAGCTCAGGACTGGACTTTTACCGGATCAGGAGTAATTCCTGATGTCATTGAAAATGAAGGAGATGACATTGAAGTAGTCATTTACGAGGCTTATGCCTTAAGCCCGCCTTCTGTATGCCGTGGTCCTATAACGACCATAGAAGTTATTGTTTACCCGGAAATAGAAATCATTCCGGATGACCCTTATTACCTCTGTTATGGAATGGAAAATGAAGTTACTCCGGAGATAAACGGTGGCACAGGTGGACCTTACGAGGTTGAATGGTCAAATGGGGAAACAGGCTTATCAATATTTCTTCCACAACCTATTGACCTGCCTCCTGGTGAATATTCAATAGAAATGGTTGTTACTGATGATCTTGGTTGTACAGGTATTGAGACTGTAGAATACGAAATACTCGAACCGGTTGAACCAAATATCATTGCACCTATTACCGCAGTTTGTAAAGATGGTGTGGATGATATGGTAACCATGACATTGGAATTCATGGATGTGGGCACCGGTCCATATGATTATAAATGGGATAGCACACCAGGTGGTCTTGATTTTGATGGCTCTTCAACAAGCATTGATGTTGTTATTGATGAAGAAAATTCAACATCAAAGACTTATACAATATTTGGAATTGTTACCGATGATTTTGGCTGTGAATACAGGGCAGAGACAAGCTTTGTCGTCGACAACGGACCGGAACTCGAATTCGCCATTGAACAGTGTTTTGGTGTAGGATATGACCTGACTGGTTATATCTTCGGATTGGATCCTGTTACTTTCGAAATCTATTACGATGAAGATGGTGACTGGAACCAGCAGTATGAGACTTTGGTCGATGAATTGCTTGTGCATGGTCCTGTATTTGGAAATAGTACAAATTATTTTGCAGAGCAATTCGGGCAGTATATACTTGTTGGAACATCTGAAAATGGATGTAAGGATTTCTTTATACTTGATGTCCCTCCATTAGCCACTCCAATTTTTTCTACCATACCTAATGATACCGTCTGTGCAGGAACTACAGTGACAATCAAGGTGGATAACTTCCAGGATTTCGTTGAATTTGACTGGAGTACAGGAGGTACTCTTGACTCCATTGTCGTTACTCCTGCTGACACCACGACTTATTACCTTGAGGCTGAATTGAATAATGGATGCGAGGTAATCGATAGTATTATAATCGTCGTAAATCCGATTCCACCTGTTAATATTACAGGTTCGGCGTCGTTCTGCCCGGGTGAATTTACGACCCTGACCGCCCAGGGAGATTCCACTAATTTATACGCATGGAATGGTCCGAACGGAGAATTAATAAATACACAATCTGCACAAATTAATGTGCCGGGTTCATGGAATATTCTGATCACAACGCCATCAGGCTGTACCAACAATGAAAATATAAGTGTTGTTCAGGATGATGAATTGAATCCTCAGATTATAGGAGGAAATTTTTGTAGTGGTGAATCCGTCATGTTGGATGGCGGACCTGGATTTGATAGTTATACCTGGTTTGATTTTAATAATATCGTATTGGGAACAGATCCGACATTGGAGGTTTCCCAGGAAGGAAATTATATATTGGAGGTCTTTCTTGGCAATTGTAATGGGCTCGACACATTTCTTGTTGAGGAAATTGAACCCCTGCCTTATGCACTGACAACAACAATTGCAGATGTATGCAATATTGACTCCGGATCGCTACCTACTTCAATTGACTTAACGAGTTATGAAAATGGTAATGCCGCTGGTGAGTGGTTCAATGAAAACGGAATTCCTGTGGCAGATCCGACCTTTATTGAATTTGCAGGAGCGATGCCATCGAGTTTGGTTTATACTTTTACCACGACGGAGGCCACCTTTCCGTGTGAAAATGATACCTATAATTTTACGATTAATATCCTGGATTGCGCATGCCCGAGCGTAGCGATCAATCCGCCACCGAATTTCTGCGTGGGTACAGACACATTTGATCTGACCCTTATTCAGATTACCAATGAACCAGGAACATGGTCTGTCAATGATCCGGGGATAGAAATTTTAAACAATACACTTCTCATAACAGGAACTGGAAATAATCCCGGAGATTATAGTTTGACATATACCCTGGATAATACTTCTGTTCCAGCATCTTGTGCTGTTTCCAATACAGTTGATTTTACGATAAATGCACCGCCTGAAGCACAGATCATAACAAATGCTGATGTGTGTAATCTTGATACAGGGAACGGACCTGATTTCATTGATCTCGATGATTTATATATTTCCGGATCATCAGGTGACTGGTCAACCAATGAAGCCGGATTGATGATCGACAGTGATAACGTGGTCAGTTTTACAGGACAGTTGGTTGAAAGCTATGATTTCTTTTACTTAACCAATGATGCATTATCACCTTGTCAGAACGTGAATTATACTGCAATTATCGATGTTCTTGATTGTTCATGTCCACCGTTGGAATTGAATACACTTCCGACCCTGTGTAGTTCAGGCGGAACTTTCGATCTTGATGATTATATAGAGAATCCAAATAATGAGCCCGGCAACTGGTCTGTTTCAGGACCCGACAACTCTGTCTTGATAGGTAGTAATTTTACAGCCGACGGGGCACCGGAAGGAGATTATACGATAACTTTTACTTTCAATACAACCCAGGGAGGTTCTTGTATCAATGAAGTTTCACAAACTGTAACGATTCTTGATCAACCTTTTGCCATGATTACAGAACAGATTGTCGCTTGTAATGGCACCAATTTGACGACTTTCCCTGTCAGTGTCGATTTAACTTCAGTTGTCACAGGTGATGATGGATTCTGGACTGCCCCGGCAGATTATAATAATGGAATGATTGATGATGTGACGGATGTTAATTTTGAAGGTGTGGAGCCGGGGATTTATCCTTTTATTTATACAACCAATACAGCCATGGCCCCATGCGCGGATGTTGAAGTTGTATTGAATCTTGAAGTAGTTAATTGCAATTGTCCGATCCTTGCATTTAATCCACCAAGTCCTCTTTGTAATGATGGTACAGAAACAAACTTAAACACACTCCTGTATCCTGAAGTAGGAGAGGGTATATGGACTTTTGTAAATGGTCCTCAAACACCTTTAATGATTGGCGATTCGATTTTTGTTGTCAATGAAATTGCCGAAGGTCAATATACCTTCGAGTATAGTTTGTCAGATATGGTGCCGGCGGGATGTCTTGAATCAAGCCAGATCACCCTGGAAGTTTTTGAAAGCCCGGATGTCCAGGTAATACCTCAGGCAGTGGCATGTAACACCATGAGTGTTCAGGGTCCTGTATGCCTGGATCTGAATACATTTGTTGTTGGTGCAAACGGTTCATGGAATGCGCCTACCAACTTTACAGGAGATTTTTCTGATATTTCCAATGTTTGCTTTGAAGGTGAAACTGTCGGATCGACATTTGAATTTGTATTCCTGACCAATACAGCTATAACACCATGTACAGATAAAAGACTGACAACCATAATCACTATCATCGATTGCAATTGCCCGAATCTGACAGTCAGTGTACCTCAATCTATTTGTAATGCTGGTGGAAGTATCGATGTTTCAGCTCTCGAAGATCCGTCTATTGCCGCAGGATCCTGGACTGTCATCGCAGGACCTGAACCAGTGTCACTTTCAGGTACAACATTCGATGCCGAAGGTATTTTGCCAGGCGTTTATACATTGCAGTATACACCTGATGAAGCACCCCCAGTTGATTGCGCGCAGTTCAGCCAGGTAGACCTGGAAATTATAAATTCACCAAAGACCGGATCTGCAATTGACAGATTCGTATGTGAGGGTGAATCTGAAATGGTTGACCTTTTTGATCTCCTTGATAATGAAGATGCCGGTGGTGCCTGGAGAGAAGTATCCATAATACCAAGTATTGGTAATGCCTTCAATCAAACAGGCTCATTTAATACTGAAGGTCAAAATGCAGGGATATATGATTTTGAGTATGCCTTTAATTCAATAGAACCATGTTCAGATGTTTCCACAACTGTTCGCGTCATCATCGAAAATCTGCCAGTTGCTGATGCCGGTGAAGACCAAATGCTGAACTGTAGTCAGACTGAAGTCCTGATTGGTGGATCAAACAGTACCGCTGGCAGTACTATAACTTACTTATGGACAGCAGAAAACGGGTCAAGTATCCTTGAGCCAAATAGCCTTAATACAACGGTTGAACAACCGGACACATATATCCTGCAGGTCACTGATCAAAGTACCGGATGTGTAAGTACAGATATCGTGCAGGTAGACGTAGATACTGATTTGCCAACTTTTGGAGCAGAAGTAGAGGACTCCCCATGTTTTGGATACAATGCAGGTGTAATCATTATTTCAAGTACCCAGGGTGGAGCTGGAAATTACCTTTACTCTATTGATAGCGGGCAAAGCTGGTCAGATCAGACATTGTTTGGAAATCTTGCACCAGGAACTTATACTGTTTTATTACAGGATGGCAACGGTTGTCAGTCTGTTCAGTCAGGCCTGGTTATTACCGAACCTGAACCACTATTACTGGATGCTGGTGAGGACAGGGAAGTAGAACATGGAGATGATTTCTATACCTTGCAAATTGCCAGTTCAATCGATGTCACCCAGATCGCTTCGATCGTATGGACAGAAAACGGTACAGAAATTTGTTCTGAACCTCCTGGGTCGTGTATGACCATCGAAGTGGACCCCGATGGAATTTCCAACTATTGTGCTACAATCACTGATGTGAATGGCTGCGTTGCAGAAGATTGTGTCGTTCTAAGAGAAAGGGTCGTCAGGGATGTATATATTCCTAATATTTTCACGCCATCATCTAATGATCAGAATAATACCTTTTATGTTCATGCGGATGAATTCATAGAACGAATTTCACAATTCAGGATCTTCGACAGATGGGGTGAAATGATATTTCAGGCTGTGCCGGATCATAGACCTAATATGTCCGAATTTGGTTGGGATGGCACATTTGATGACAGTTTTGTCGTACAAGGAGTTTACGTATACGCAATTGAGGTAGTATACACAGACGGAGGATCTGAATTCTTTGTTGGAGATGTTACTGTTATCAGGTAAACAAGACGTCAAATTTGCTTTATTTTTACAATGATTTGCCGGCATGTTTCGGCATGCGTTAGTGAGGTTAAAATGAATAGAACTTATTTGTACAGTCTGTTATTTTTGTTGGGCCTGTCCAGGGCCTTTTCACAAGGCTGTATTTTGGATACCGAGGTTCTAATCAACCCACAGACAAACACAAATATTCTATTGAATCTTGAAAATCTTCTCAATGAAGATCTAGGTATTAACCAGGAAATCTGCGGCGTCAGGATTGTGTTTGACCATGATCAGCTTGAAAATCTTCGTATTACCCTGACTTCACCTGCTGGCCAAACGATAACTCTAATTGGACCAGGAACTGTTATGTCTGATTTCACAGATCAGATCACCTGGAATATTGCCTTTACCCAATGCATAAACCAGGCATTCCCTGACGACGGATTTTCTGACCAATGGGATTCTGACCAGGGATGGGAGATTTTTGAAAACTATATGGGGACCTATTATCCTTTTCAGGGTTGCCTGGAAGACTTCAATACCGGTTCTGCTAATGGAAACTGGCAAGTGAATATCGAAAATCTGGGACTCTCATCCGGAACACTTTATTATTTCGAATTGATATTTTGCAATGATGCAGGCTCTGATTGTAATACATGCTTCCTGGATGTTTCAGAGTTTGATGAAAACTACGCTATATTTTGTCGCGAAGATGGAAGACTATCCGATATTTCCGAACTTTTGGAAATAGAATCAGTCATAAATACAGATCAAAGATTTGATTATATCCTGAGTCAGAATGATTCTATTATTGATACCGGAGAAAGCCTGAGTAATCTGGAAGACCTTTTACCAGGGATCTATGAAATATGTGGAATGGTGTCTACCATTAATGATTCATTATTAATTTCTACACTGGATTCAGTATCGATCATCAGGGAATTGATTGATCAGAAACTAATATGTGCCGATATCACTCAATTTTGCCTGACCATTGAAATCCTTGAACCGGCCCTGGAAACCTTTATAGATACTACCTTTTGTTTTGGAGACACACTTATGATCAGGGACATCATGGTACTGAATAATATAGATACACAATTCACAATTTTTGATACTATTTCTAATCAGCCATTTACTATAGCCTGTGATTCAATTGTACATCTGAAGGCAACCGCAGTTCAGATAGATGCAATAGTTACAACAAATCAGAGTTTTGTTCAGTGTGGTAAATCAGTTTTTCTGAATGCCACTGCCAGTACTTCATCTCCTTTCCCGATCATTGATTATCGATGGACAACCGGTGGAGGAAACCTTGTCAATGATATCGGACCGATAGCCGAAATAAATATGGCGGGTAGCTACAAGCTCGAAGTTGTTAATTCATTTTGCAGCGATACGATCAGTATAAATATGACTTCAGTCGACAGTTTTGACCTGGACCCTTCATATAATCCTGCAGTATGCTTTTATGATACAATCACAACTTTTTTTAACAGTTCAGTATTGACCGATTCAATAAAGGTTTCCGGTCCGGGGATAATTAACCAGAATCCTTCAGGATTTGCAACAATAAATGACGGGACTTACTATATCAATGCATTCTATGGCAATTGTACTGAAAATGATACAATAGAAATTATAAATGAAGCAACGGAATTGGAAATCCAGGTGTCTTCTAATCGTATAACATGTGATATACCCCTTTCTACCATTGAGTACAATACGAATGCCATTAATCCTGAGATCACATTTATGGGACCTGAGATAATTCCTGATAATACTTTATTGCCACAGGTTGGTTTACCTGGGATATATTCAATTGAAATAGTTGATGAATCAGGGTGTTTTATCTCGGAGCCATTAGAAGTCCAAATTGATACGATTGCACCTCAATTGGAAACCAACGATATAAACAGGCTTTGTTCTATAGAATCAGTTGAGCTGCCACTGAATATTCTCACACCATTTGATTCTTTGGAATGGACTGGTCCTTCCGGTTTCTCGTCTTCTTTAATCAACCCGCAGGCATCCGAGCAAGGAGAATATATCGTCATTGTCACTGCAGAAAATGGTTGCATATCAACCGCCAGCCTGGATCTGGTGGTGTTAAACATGTCTTTCCCGGTTGAAATATCAGGCGACTTTCTTGATTGTTCGAAGGATTCCATTGAACTGTGCATTGAAACAAATAGCATTCTGGATTCAGTAAGCTGGTTTTTTAATGGAGACATTATAAACAATGAAGCCTGTTATTATGTCAAAGAAGAAGGAGAATACAGCTTTGTTGCATTTGATGAAAACGGTTGTTTTGTTGATGGATTGACTTATATTCCTGATATATCCGAAGACATTGGAATTAATATTCTTGCCGATAATAATATCCTGGATTGTCTTACAGAAGAAATAACCCTAACAGCAGAAACTATCTCGTCTTCTTCCAATATCGAATACTTTTGGACTCTCGAAAATCAAAACTTTGGCAGCGGTAATGTGCAGACAATTACCGAAGAGGGAAATTATACTTTGACTGCAGTGGATACCATCACTGCCTGCAGAGATTCTGCTGAAATATTTATTACGTCATTGGATAATGATATCAGCGGTCTGGAATTGATGACCCAACAGCCACTATGCGAGGGAGAGGAGGGCAGTATTAATTTCGAACAAATCCCTCCAGGTCTTGAATTTGATCTTTTTGTCAATAACCAGGCCATGGAATTCACTCCAGAACTGAATGGACTCATTCCTGGCGAATATGAAATTGAATTATTGAGTGATCAGGGTTGTCGTTTTGACAGCACAATTGTCATCAATGAAGGGAATATTGTATTTGTAAATCTTGGGGATGACATCTCCGCCAATATTGGGGAGGAAGTGGATATTTTGGTTGATTTAAGTCATCCAATTGAGCAATTGGAGGTTTTTCAGTGGTCAGATCCTCAAGTTCTTTCCTGCCTGGAATGTCTTGAACCTACAATTACAGCACTTGATAATATGGTTTTATCCCTTGAAATTGAGGACGAAATCGGGTGCAGGGCCAAAGACGAAATAAATATAATAGTAGATAAAAACATAGATATTTTTGTTCCTAATGTCTTCACACCAAATTATGATGGTGATAATGACATATTAACGTTATTTATATCTGACGGAATTGTTAAGATTTTTGACATTAGGATTACAGATAGATGGGGAAATTTGGTATTTTTTCACCCTGAAATAACACGGGAAGTAAATAATTTTAGTTGGGACGGCACTTACAAGGGTGAAAACCTCGTGAGTGGTGTCTATGTCTTTATGGCAAAATTGTTGCTACTAGACAATTCAGAAACAATAATTGTAGAAGATATCACCCTTCTTCGTTGAGACTGGACCACTGGATTATACGCTTTTTTGTTTAGCGAGTTTGATTAAAATTGACCGATTAAAAGCTTATGATACGGAACCTTATACTTACACTATTAGTAATATTTTGTGCTCATTTTAACTCCTATGCACAGAATAATGAAATAATCCTCGATTGTGAAGTTGCACAGGAACTTCCAGTTTGCGATCTTCAAGATTTTGATGATTCTCAATTCACCAATCCAGATCCTGCTAATGCCAATCCGCCTGGTGGAGATTTATGTGGTGGTGGAGTATTCAACAATCCTGGCTGGATTTCATTTGTTACAGGATCAACAGACATTGAAGTGACGATAAGTCCTTTATTGGACGATATAACAGGTCTGCCCCTGTGCGATACCGTACCTGGAGGTCAAACAGGAATCCAGGTAGCTCTTTGGGAAGGTTGTCCTGATGCAGGAGGAAATTGCGTTGCTGGAGATGCCAACTGCTCTGATCAACCGATTACGCTTACCGCTTCAGGATTGGATATAGGTCAAACTTATAATCTTACTATTGATGGTTGTGCAGGAAGCGTATGTACAGTATCTATAATGATTAACTCCGCTCAAGCCTTCGAAATTCCGGAAATCGATGATGTAGATCTAGCAGAACCAGAATACAATGTAAGAGGAGGATGTGACAGTGCCCTTCCGGATGGGGTCTTTTGTGCTGGCATTGAAATCAATGTAAGTATTGATGATGATATTTATGAAACACTTCCGGGAATCTATACCTGGACGATTGAATCTGCTGGAGGAAATGCTGATCCCAGCACTGTTGATTGGTCTTCTGGAGATTTTTCAGGAACTGGTTCTCCTGCGATTATCGGAGAAATGGATGATTACGGAGCAAGTATTATAAACTTTTCATTCGAGGAACCCGGTGTCTATGAGATATGTTTGACAGACGTTGAAACTGAATGTGATGGATCTCAGGGTGAAAAATGCACAGAAATTACAATTATTACACCTGGTGACCAGGATTTTGGAGAATATGAAGTTTGTGTACTAGACTTGCTTGGTGGATGGGATAACAATGGCGATCTTTTTGATGAAGATGGCAATCCCTGGGGTGCCGGAGAAATTTCATTGCAGGATGTTTTGTCTGCTCCTGATGGTCTGATAGAAGTTCTAGTTAGTGATGATTGCGGATGTGAATTCAATCAGTTTATTAAAATTATTCCAGTTGGTTCATTAGACAGAGAGGTCGTAACTTTGTATTTATTACCATGTCAATTACCATATGTTTGGTTTGAAGAAGAGATTGATGAGATTGAACAATATGAGAATGGTGGAGATATCGATATTATCGAAGGATCAGCACAACGTGATCATGAAGGACAACGATGTGATAGCCTGGTCACTCTTTTTGTAGAGCCGGTAATTTTGGAGGATTCCATTATGATTGGTGATTGTACGCCGATGGGAACAGAATTTACATTCATTTTTACAGCGGTAGATCAGGATGGTAATGAAATTGATTTTAACAATGTTACAGTAACCTGGATAGACAGTACAACCAATATGCCTGTTGGCTTTGGTGAGTCGATATTTCTTAATTCTGGCACTTATTATGTAAGTTTCAACAGCACATTTGCAGACCTGAACTATGTTGATGATGGTTTGGCTGGCATTGATCCTGATGATGAATGTAATTTCACCTTTGGACCTTATACACTGATGGGTGGTTCTTCTTCAGAACCAACGATATTCCCTTATGATACTACAAGATGTACCAACGATCTGAACAATATTGTTTTTGTTGCTGACACAGTGCTTGGTACAACCTACAACTGGATGGTCCCTCCTGGAATACCATTTACTGTAAATACCAATGGAGATTCCTTGACTGTAGACTGGACAAATGCAATGCCGACGGATACGGTTATGGTTTCAGCGGCGAATGACTGTGGAGAAAGTGAAGCTATTGCCTTGCCTTTGGATGTGGTCCAGGCAAATGAACCAACAGTTATCGCAGAGAACAGCAGTTGTGTTTCTGATGAGTTTATGGTTGAATACAATGGTGACCAGAGCCTGATTATGACTTTTGAGTGGGATTTTGGTTCAGGAAATGTAACTTCAGGTGATCCGGCAACCGGTGGTCCATTAGGTGTTACTTTCCCGATGTCAGGATCTTATACTTACTTCCTCACGATTACGGATATTGAAGGTTGTGCTTCAAGTGATATGTTTGAAGTCACTATTGAGGATCCTATCGAAGTTCCTGTAGTCACATGTCAGGGTGATCCTGACCAGATTGTATTCAGTTGGAATGACACAGGCGCAGATGATTACACGGTCATTGAAGTATTGATACCAATGGGTGCAACTGGCACTCTCACTGATTTAACAGAATATACGGTAACTGGCCTCAATCCAGCAGATGAAGTTATCATTGAAGTCATAGCAGTAAGTTCAACTTCATGTGGAGATGTATCGAGCGGAGAAACATCCTGCCTGGCAGGTGAATGTGATTTTTCAGGCGTTGTAGTGAATTATTTCCCTGATAATCTCTCTTATTGTCAAAATCATCCTGACAACCAAATTGAGGATTTTGATATTACACTCCCACCCAATGTGACAGGATTATACTCAGGGAACGGAATTGTAGATGCCGTGGATGGTATTTTTGATCCCAATGACCCTACAGTTATATTGGGACAAAACGAAATTACCTTTACTTATATGGATGATGCTGATTGTGAAGATTCACAATCAATAATTGTCGTCGTAAATGAAATACCAGTAGCAGATTTTATACCAAGTGAAGCATCGGTTTGTCAGGATGAAGTACTGACACTGGATAATTTTAATAATGATCCAAATGCCGTATGGGATTATGGACAGGATGCAGTTGGTGATTTCACCGGCTTAAGCTATACCACTGCTGGTGTGAAAGAAATAAAACTTGTAGTCATTGATCCGATGACAATGTGTGGAGATAGTATCATACAACAGGTAGAAGTGCGGGAAAATATTATTGAACCTTTTATTAGTTGTTCATCCGGCCTCGATTTTGTTGATTTCAATTGGGATGATGTAATAGGGGTAAGTAGTTACGACGTCGAAGTATCAGTAAATAGCACTGTTATATTTAGCGGACCACAGGCTAATTCTGACTGGAGCCAGACAGGATTGAATGAAGGGGATCTAGTAAATATACAGGTCACTGTTTCTGCAGATAACGGCTGTGGTATGTTTGTTGTTCCACTTGAATGTGAAGCACAAACGTGTTATGTGCCTACTATTGAATTATCAGCTTCACAACAGCAGTTTTGTGCTAATGATATATTAACACCTGTTACAATTGATGTTCAGGTAGACCTTATGCCTGCGACCGGTGTATTTCAAGGACCGGGGATCTCTGATCCGAATGTCAATTCATTCGATCCTGCTTTAGCTGGAGTTGGTGATCATACCGTAATATTCAACTATACAAATCCGGGAGATAATTGCCAGACACAAGATTCTATATCTTTCACCATACTGGAAATACCGAGTGAAGACTTCATGATTGATCAGGCAACAATTTGTGTTGACGAAACGGCAACAATTACATATTCCAATACACTGAATAATTTTAACCCACAATGGGTTCTGGATAATTCAACACTCACACCTGTAAGTCCTACAGAATCTGTGTTTGAAACGGATATAGCATCTGATTATACGATTTCATTGTCTTATGGTATTCCACAATGTCCTTTAGAAACGGTTAGTCAAACCATTACGGTAGTAGATACGATTTCTGCACCGACAATAATCTGCGAAGGTGCAGGTACAGAATTCATTAACTTTGGATGGAATGACCAATCCAATGTTGATGAATATGAGATATATTTTGATGGAGACCTGGTAAGTACCCAGACTAATTCGGATTATATGTTGACCGGGCTTGAGCCAGTCACTTCATATGAGTTAACCGTCGTTGCAGTCGATAATGATTGCGGGTCAAGGACAGCGACATTTACATGTGAAACGGTAAATTGCTACATACCAACAATCGCGTTATTGGCCAACCAACAGGAGTTTTGTTCAAATGAACCCCTTCTTCCTGTAACAATTGACGTTGAAGTGGACTTCACGACAGCAACCGGTACATTTGAAGGACCAGGAATAGC
>JABDPK010000164.1 GCA_013042795.1 Saprospiraceae bacterium
CATTGACACCGAGTCCTTCGGCCCTTGCTCTTGTATAACTTACCATGATTGACCCTATCATGGCGATAAAGCAAAAAATCGATGTAAACAAGTAGTCCTGGGTTACAAAATAATAACAGAAACCAAAGAACATGACCAACTCGCTGTATCGATCCAGGACTGAATCAAATAGAGCACCAAATTTATGTTCCTGGTTACTCAGTCTGGCCAGTCTGCCATCAACCATATCCATTGCACCCCCTAAAAGGATAATAATACCCGCATATGCAATATACTTATGATTGTTCCGGGCACCATATTCAGCTCCATATATCAGGACGACTGTGGAAAGTACATTAAGAATGAATCCAAGGAAAGTAATCATATTTGGAGTGATCCCCATTTTAATCAAAACCTTTATGAAGGGATTCATAAGATTGTAAGCGACTTGTTGAAGGCTTTGTTTTACTTGATTCATTCGAATATTAATTCTTGCGAAAATTATGCTTTAATATTGCAATTATTAAATTGTGCTTCTTTTTTTATACAAATCTACTTATTCAAAAGTTGAATCACTAAATAAACAGGAATTAGGATGAATAGTAAAATTGCAGGAATTGGACATTATTTACCTGATCGGGAGGTTAGTAACGCGGAATTGACAAAATATATGGATACCTCGGATGAATGGATCCAGGAAAGAACAGGTATTAAAACAAGGAGATATGGTGAAAAACATAAAGAAACCACATCTACCATGGCTGCACGAGCATCAGAAATTGCCATAGAAAGAGCAGGGATCAACAAGGAAGATATTGATTTTATCATTTTTGCTACGCTAAGTCCTGATTACTATTTCCCAGGTGGTGGTGTATTGCTTCAAAGAGAGCTTGGAATCACCAAAACCGAAATTGGTGCATTGGATATACGAAATCAATGCACTGGTTTTGTATATGGTCTTTCTGTCGCTGATCAGTTTATTAAATCAGGTATGTATAAGAATATTCTGCTGGTAGGCTCTGAAATGCATTCCAGTGGACTTGATTTCAGTACTGAGGGAAGAAATGTCTCAGTTATTTTTGGTGATGGTGCCGGTGCTGTCGTATTGCAACCTACAGAAGAAGGAGATAAAGGTGTGCTGACTTCACATCTGCATTCCGATGGTACTTATGCTGAAGAGCTTGCTTTGATCAATCCAGGATGCCATGGGGGATACCATGGAAATAAGGAAATGTATGGATATCCCGAAGATGAAAATCCTGGTGGAATTTTCCTTACAGATACAATGATGGAAAAAGGCCAGATATATCCTTATATGAATGGGCAGGTCGTGTTTAAAAAAGCGATAGTAAAATTCATAGAGGTTATCGGGGAAGCTTTGCAGGCAACAGGTCTTGAAAAAGAGGATATTGATATGTTTATTCCACACCAGGCTAATCTTCGCATCAGTCAATTCGTTCAAAAAAGGCTTGGATTGAGTGATGACAAGGTATACAACAATATCCAAAAATATGGTAATACAACGGCTGCCTCTATTCCGATTGCATTAAGTGAAGCCTGGGAAAAAGGTCTTGTCAATGAAGGGGATCTTGTATGCCTGGCAGCGTTTGGAAGTGGTTTTACATGGGCAAGTGCTTTGATCAGGTGGTAATATGGAAAATATAAAACTTGATATCCTTGCTATTGGCGTTCATCCGGATGATGTTGAACTGGGATGTGGTGCCACAATATTGAAACATGTTGATCTTGGATATAAGGTCGGAATTCTGGATTTGACTCAAGGCGAATTAGGAACCAGGGGTACAGCAGAAATCAGACTCCAGGAAGCAGAGGCTGCCCGCGCTTTTGCAGGTGTCCTTATAAGAGACAACTTATCAATGCCTGACGGATTTATTGGAAGTGACAGGACGTCTAAATTATCAATAGCCAAAAAAATCAGGCAATATCAGCCAGAAATTGTGCTGGCAAATGCTGTGAGGGACAGGCACCCGGATCATGGGAACGCTGCAAAGCTTATTTATGAGGCATGTTTTTTGGCAGGCCTGTTAAAAATCGAAACCAGCCTTGATGGTGTGAAACAGGATAAATGGCGTCCAAGGAAACTGCTCAATTACATCCAGGATTTTAATTTGACGCCGAATGTAGTCATAGATGTTTCTGGATATATGGACAAGAAAATTGAATATGTGAAATGTTTTAAATCACAGTTCTTTGATCCGGAGTCCAGTGAAGATGATACCCCGATATCAAGTATGGATTTCATGGAATTCCTTCGGGCCAGAGGTAGATTTCATGGTCGTCATATCGGTGCAGAATACGGTGAAGGATTTACATGCGAAAGTTATATAGGTGTAAAAAGCTTAATGGATATCTTGTAGAATGAATCCTCAAAAGGATCATCAGAAAAGAAAGATCATCCACATCGATATGGATGCGTTCTATGCATCAGTAGAACAAAGAGATAATCCGGCGCTTAGAGGTAAACCAATTGCAGTAGGTGGCGGAGAAAGCAGGGGAGTAACAACTACTGCAAGCTACGAAGCAAGAAAATTCGGTGTCCGATCTGCAATGCCTGGTTTTAAGGCCAGGCAGTTATGTCCCCAGATTATTTTTGTCAGCCCGAGGTTCGATGCATACCGGGAAGTCAGCAGACAAATCAGGGAGATTTTCAGAAACTATACAGATTTGGTAGAACCACTGTCCCTCGATGAAGCTTATCTCGACGTCACAGATAATAAGATTAGCGAACCAATTGCAACAAACATTGCCATTGAGATTAAAAAAGAGATCCGGAAGAAAACTTCGCTGAGCTGTTCGGCTGGTGTATCCTACTGCAAATTCCTTGCAAAAGTTGCTTCTGACATACAGAAACCTGATGGACTTACCGTCATTAAACCACACCAGGCAGAATCATTTATCGAAGGATTATCTATCACTAAATTTTTTGGAATTGGAAAAGTAACCGGCAGGAAGATGCAAATGAAAGGGATTCACAATGGTGCTGACCTCAAAAAGTGGAAGCGATTTGATCTGGTCAGAGAATTTGGAAAAGCAGGAGACTACTATTACAATATCGCACGAGGTATTGACCGGCGGAAGGTGAACAATAGTATGACGAGGAAATCGATTGCTATTGAAAGAACACTTAAGGAGAATTTGTCTTCATACGATGAAATATCTCCTGTCCTTGAAAAATTAATTATTCTTTTTGTCGAAAGATTGAGAAAAGCTGAGAATTATGGACGTACTGTATCGCTGAAATTGAAGACCCATGACTTTAAAATCATCAATAGAAGCCAGACTCATCATTATTACATAAAAGATCCAGGTGAATTACGCAGCATTGCTTTCCATTTACTTGAAGCAAACCTGGCATCATTTGAAAGTATCCGACTAATAGGATTAACAGCATCAAATCTTGAAAAAGAACATGAGGAAGGATTACAGGATGTTCAGTTATCGTTTCAGTTTTGAATGAAAAATGCTGAGGAATGCGGTTTGGATTCCAACCAGTTAACATAGTCAACTGAACCAAGCCGAAACCTGAACGGTATTTTAGATGCAGATTGCAATTTTTCTTCTGCAATACAGAATATACCAAGATGATTTTTCGCATAAACCTTATATGGCGAATTGCATGATTTATTGAGCAACGGCATTGGAGTGTGCAGCAGTGAGACTGAGCTATTCAGCTTAAGGTCTATAGGATTCTCAAGGATGGATTCTGCAGTATTCGAAAGAAAGCTCTGAGCAGATGCATCAGATACGAGGCCGACGAGGCCTGCGACGATTATCATCTTGATTATACTTTTGTTTTTTTGAACCTTCATACATGTCAAATTTATGCAATTTGGATTCTATTCCACCATTGAAAAGTGTATGTTTTACCGAAGGTCTGAGACCAACATGTTTGATTGCATCGATGTTACCTGAGAAAATCCATGCAGAACTTCCTTTCCAGAATGTTTTTAAGGCATCTCCAATCTTACTATAGAAATCTCCTGCGTCATCCAGTGCAACACGTTTGTCATATGGTGGATTCATGATGAGCAACCTGTCATGATGACCATGTGTTTTGAAAAAGTCTCTTTGGTAGAGTTTTACTTTTTCCTTAAAAGGAAATTTTTGCAGGTTCTTTTTCACATCCCTTACCGCATATGAAGACAGGTCGCTTGCAATTATTTCTACATCTGGATTCCTGATCTGATCCACTGCAGAATCCTTGACGTGTTTCCACAGATCCGGTTGAAAATCAGGCCATTTTTCAAATCCGAAATTCTCAATAAATTTTCCTGGCGGAATATTACCTGCCAGTGACAGCGCTTCTGTAATTAAGGTACCCGACCCGCACATGGGGTCCTGTAAAGTCTGTTTTCTGTCCCAGCCCGAAAGTAAAATGATGCCTGCAGCCAATACTTCATTCAGGGGTGCCTTATAGGTTCTGTATTTGTAATTTCTAAGGTGTAGGGATTGTCCACTACTGTCTCTGGATAAAGTAACCTTGTTCTTACTTATATGTATATTGAATCGTATCCCCGGATTTTTAACGTCTATGGAAGGACGCTCACCAAAGACTTCCCTTAATTGATCGACTATAGCATCTTTGACCTTATAGACGACATATTGTGAGTGTTTGAATACTTCGCCTGAAACAGTCGCATCAATAGCAAAGGTTTGTTTTTCTTTGAGGTATTCCTGCCACCTGATAGAAGAAGCAGCTTCATAAAGTTCATCTTCACTATTGCATTCGAATTCCGCAAAAGGTACCAGGACTCTTAGTGCCGTCCTGAGTTGATAATTGCATTTATAGAGTTGAGAAGTATTCCCTTCACATTCAACAGCTCGTCTTAATGGATGGATGTCCATAAGTTGGAGGTCCTCAAGTTCCCTTGACAGAACTTCTTCAAGACCTTCCATTGTTTTGATGATGATTTTCATGTATTAGGTTTGGATAACCCCAACATTAAATTTCTTAATTGGAGAATGATTGACAACATTCAGACTCATTGAAATATATTCCCTTGTTTTCCTTGGATCAATTATTTCATCAACCCATAATCTTGCTGCTGCATAATAGGCCGAGGTTTCGTTATCGTATTTTGATTTAATCCTGTCGAAAATTTCTTTTTCCCTGGTTTCATCAGCTAATTCACCAGCACGCTTCAGGCTTGTAACTTCGATTTGCGTCATCACCTTGGCCGCCTGACTGCCTCCCATAACCGCTATTTTTGCTGTTGGCCAGGCGTATATAAATCGCGGATCGTAGGCTTTGCCACACATGGCGTAATTACCAGCGCCGTAAGAATTGCCTGCAATGATAGATATTTTTGGAACTGTACTGTTTGACACTGCATTTACCATTTTAGCGCCATCCTTAATAATTCCGCCATGTTCAGATCTTTTTCCTACCATAAAACCAGTCACGTCATGAATAAATACAAGTGGAATCTTTTTTTGATTACAATTGAGGATAAACCTGGTTGCTTTATCTGCGGAATCAGAGTAGATAACTCCTCCAAACTGCATTTCACCTTTTGCATTTTTGGTTACAAGGCGGCTGTTTGCAACAATACCTACAGACCATCCATCAATCCTGGCATAAGCAGTAATAATCGTTTTACCGTAATCTTCCTTATATAATGTCAACTTGGAGTCATCTACGATCCTTTCCAGAATTTCCATGGTATCGTATGGTTTTGATGCATCCGACGGCATATAGCCTAAAATATTTTCCTGCTTTTTCTTTGGGGGTACAGAATCAATTCTATCCATTTCATTGACTGGTTGTGACCCAATCTGGGATACCAGTTCCCTGATCTTATCCAGTGCTGTTTTGTCATCCGGTACTTTATAATCACAAACTCCGGATATTTCTGTTTGTGTAGTGGCTCCGCCAAGTGTTTCCTTATCAACATTTTCTCCTATGGCGGCTTTTACCAGGTATGGTCCTGCCAGGAATATTGACCCTGTTCCTTCAACAATGATAGATTCATCTGACATGATTGGGAGATACGCTCCACCTGCCACACAGGATCCCATGATTGCTGCAATCTGAGGAATGCCTTTTGAAGACATGATAGCATTATTCCTGAAAATCCTGCCAAAATGTTCCTTATCCGGAAAGATTTCATTTTGCATCGGAAGGTATACCCCGGCGCTATCTACCAGGTAAATTATCGGAATATGATTTTCCATGGCAATCTCCTGGGCTCTCAGATTTTTTTTACCCGTCATCGGAAACCATGCACCGGCCTTGACAGTGGCATCGTTGGCTACTATCATACAATCCCTGCCTTTAATTTTAGCGATACCTGTGATGACGCCGGCTGCAGGGGCTCCGCCATGTTCTTCATACATACCATAAGCGGCAAAAGCGCCCAATTCGTAGAATGAATCCGGGTCAGCCAGGTATTCAATTCTTTCCCTGGCAGTCATTTTTCCTTTTGACTTTAGCTTTGTGATTTTATGTTCTCCGCCACCCAGCTTAATTTTATCCAGCCTTCTTGATAATGAGGAAATTGCAAGTTTTAAATCATCTTCATTTTTATTGAATATATATTCCTTGGTAGGTTTATTCATAGGTGATCTTATTGCTTGGTAAATATTATCTCACAAGTTTGGGTAATCGGTATTGGCAATTGTGTCAGTGTAAAGGAAACCTGCAAGGTTGCATTTATTGTATTCTCATCTATGAATTCTCCAAGGCCGCTTGTACTGATAGTTATGGCAAATGGAATCAGATCAGGGTCATTGATTTCAAGATTTGTTTGAGGAATTGTAAAACTTGAAGAAGAAATGTTGATGTTTTCATTGATGTTGACAAGAGCTGTTGATATTGCCATATTAACGTGATTCACATCACTTCCCGGCCCAACAATTATAGTACTTGCTGTAAAATCTCCAATCATTTCAAGGTCAATAGGCGAAGGACCCTGGTTGGGAATACATGGAGAAATATCACCTTCGTAGATACCAAAGTATTTGGCCCTCACTTCAGTATCGCAGAGTAGTCCCTCATAACCTTGCAGACAATTACAGGTACCTTCAATGCAATCTCCATTGACACAATTGACGTCTTCACAAGGATCTTTGCTACAGCTTGATAGTAAAGCGAGCATTATAAAACATGAGTACAGTATTTTTTTCATATCAGAGTTATTACTAGATAAAGTTATGTGTTCTCATCCAATCGTCATTGAATAATTTTTCAACGTACCTTGACCCATGATCATGGAATATAACAACCACCAGGGAGTCTTCATCAAGTTTATCTTTTAATTGCACGAGGCCAGCCACAGCAGATCCGGCACTATATCCCATTAAAAGGCCTTCTTCACGCGCAAGTCTTCTTGCCATAACAGCTCCATCCTTGTCGGTTACTTTTTCCATATAATCGATGACTTCAAAATCAACATTTGCAGGAATTATATCTTCACCTATACCTTCAGTGATATAAGAATAGATTTCTGATTCATCGAATTCACCTGTTTCGTGATATTTTTTAAGTGCAGATCCATAAGTGTCGACCCCCCATACCTTGATATCAGGATTCTGTTCTTTAAGATATTTCCCGGTACCTGAAATTGTACCACCTGTGCCGACACCAACGACTAAATGAGTGATCTTGCCTTTTGTTTGTCTCCATATTTCCGGGCCCGTGGACAGGTAATGTGCTTCCCGGTTTGAAAGATTATCGTATTGGTTACACCAAATAGAATTGGAAGTTTCTGCGTGTATTTTTTCAGCGGTTTTATAATAAGATCGTGGATCATCAGCTGCTACATCAGTAGGGCAGATGATGACTTCAGCACCGAACGCCTTCAATATATCAGCTTTAGCCTTGGATTGTTTGTCAGTGGTTGTGAAAATACATTTGTAGCCTTTTATACATGCTGCAAGTGCAATACCCATTCCGGTATTGCCTGATGTGCATTCAATAATGGTACCTCCCGGTTTTAGTGTACCATCCTTTTCTGCATCCTCGACCATTTTTAAGGCCATTCTGTCCTTCGTAGAGTGTCCGGGATTAAAAGCTTCAATTTTTGCAAGTATGGTTCCGGGCGTATCACCAATAACCTTATTAAGTCTAACGAGAGGAGTATTACCTATTGTCTCCAGAATATTATTATAGTACATGTATTCGATTTGCGGGGCAAAGATAATTATTCATAGTAGTCCATCTCAATTCTGAAACGACTATCTAAGGCCCCAAGGTTTTTTGCAACAGCCGGAGTAATTACAATATCTATGTCTTCTGTGTAAATCTGTTCAGGAATAGGCATGATAACTTTGGCAACAACAACCTTTCCATTGACAGGATTGCGCAATTTGATATATGAATTTTCCCTTGCATTATTATGCATGACAAACAGGTTTTCAAAATCGCTACCTTCTTTATTCCAAAAGGCGATACCTTTTGAACTGGTGAAGGCGATACTATCCAAATGCATTAAAGAATCATTTTTTACAGCGATAAGTGGAATGCTGTCTGTAACTGAAGATTGTATACTATCCTGTTTTACAGGTTTTTCCAGATCAATCAATGACTCCAGGTCACTGATAAGTTTGGTCAGGATGTCTTCCTTGGAAATATCTTCCTTTTCTTGTTCGTTATCTGTGTTCTGAATAGGCCACCATCCAACAATAAGTTTCTGACCTTCTTTCAAAGAAAAACTTGAAATATTATTCCGATTTATCAGTTCCTG
This sequence comes from Saprospiraceae bacterium, assembly GCA_013042795.1. The sequence goes on from JABDPK010000164.1 coordinate 8,685, forward strand.
GATGGCTTGAGGGAAGTAGACATGTGATATTTTGAACAATGTTTCTCTTCTTTTGACTATATAAACAACAGGAATCCATTCTTTACCCGGATTGTCTACCGACATGTCGATAAATTGATTGTTTATTGGCACTTTGATCTCCTGGCCAATGGATATTGTTTTTCCTGCCTTTATATTATTGACCTGCATTAAATCCTGGACTGGCGTTCTGAAGAACCTGCTCAGAGAATAGAGCGTCTCTTTTTCTTCAAGACGGTGTGTATAAACGATATCATTGTTCACAGTAATTTCAACAACCATATCGATAGAATCAAGTTTCAGGGTCTCCTGAGACTGAATTGGAACTGAAATAAGTAAATGTAAGAGAAGTGTAGAAAGTATCCTCATTATCTGCAATCCGGTGTTTTATATATTACAAAAATATGTAATATGTATATAATAGTTCACTTTTCTCTCTATTTAACCTTCTTTTAAGTGAATTAGTATGACTCAGAATTAAAAGAGCCGGATAATTACCGGCTCCATCTTTGAATTTTTGAAAATTCAATTATATAGAACTAACACATTAATTCATGACAAGAATCTTGGTTATATGTTGTTCGTCATCCAGGTAAAAATTAAGATAATACTGTCCCTGAGCCAGGTCAAATACATCAAACTCAATCTCAGTCAGGCCTGAAGGGAGTATTCTTTTATTCAGTTTACGTACATTCTGTCCCATATTATTTACCAGGTATCCCAGAAATTCCTGTTCAACCGGGCTATTGATTTCAAGGGTGACGTAATCAGAAGAAGGGATAGGGTAGACTTTATATTCAATGGACTTACTGCTTTCTTCTTCAAGTACTTCTATTGATATAATATTTGATTCCTGGATTGATCCATTGAGGTCTACACTTATGAGCCTGTAGTAATATACTCCCTGACTCCTTGAATCCAGGTCATCAAAGGTGTAGTATTCTCGTGCAGAACTGTTTCCAGCTGCCGTTACATCACCAATCTCTTCAAAACTGTGTATTTGGTCTATTGCTCTTTCAATGATAAAATAATCGGTATTGACTTCCGTCTCGGTGATCCAGAATAATCTGTTGAACTGTTCATCAAAAACCCTTTCTCCCCAGAAATCATATAATTCAATAGGAACATTTGTTGAAGCTTCAAGACCAGCGTCAATGTCCATATTTATTTCTTCGACACCAAGAGTAATTATTTTTGTAAATCCAACACTTCCAACATTTGGGTTTAGTGGTACGTAGTCACTATCTGTTTGTACTGTTCCTATGAAAGGATCAACAAGAGCCGTACTATCTGGCAAACCGGAGATTTTTAAATAGTAGTCACCTGGTGATAATTTATCAAATAAATATAAGCCATCAACTGTTGATTGTGTTTCAATTGAGTTATCATTCTCATCAAACAATTCTATAAGTATGCCGTCTGCCATAAAGTCAATATCCTCATCATAGACATTCGGCGTAGAACTTACATCTTCATTTTCTATCCACACTAAATTTCCAATTGCGGAATATTTATGTAGTCCTCCATCACAATCTATTCTTTCTGAACCGTTGACAATGGATATAATGCCAGTTGAACCAGGTTCAATAGAATTATCAATATCACTATCCAGATCTGATGGAGGATCACCTAATTGTTGCAACACCATGGGTATAGTTGTCATGAAACTATCCGGAACAATAACTTTAACGTAATAATCTCCATCTTCCAGTTCTGTAAAATAGTATTCTCCCGCTGCGTTGGTATAAATGATATCAATTGGGATACCATTATTTTGTAATTCATATAGTTCAACGCCGATACCCTCAATTCCTGTTTCATTATTATCCTGGATACCATTCCCGTTAATATCATACCAAATCAAATTACCTATAGCTCCAGAGGCCTGTGGGTCCAATGTAACAGAATCCTGGTTATTCATTGGATCAATATCTTGCTGATCAAGATCAAATAATTCTGCAGTATTTGTATGAATCCCCTGACTCAGGACTTCCACGTCCATATACAGGAATGCATCCTGAAACGCTGTAAGAGTGCCTACTTCCCAGATTCCTGTAATTTCATTATAAACCCCCTGTGAACTGGAGTAACTTAAATAATTGAATCCTGATGGCAAAACATCTGATAATTCGACATTTGTTGCAAAAAGCTCAGAATTATTACCGATTTCGATAGTGAATGTTACCACATCCCCATAATCAGGCATTAACTCATTTACTGATTTTAATACATATAAATCCAGCGGACAGTTGTCTGTTTGAAGATTAATATTAATACTGTCTGACACTACACAACTTCCTGATGTGATTGTGACAGAGTAATTGGTATTTATCAGGGGTGAGACAGTAATCGAACTTGTTGTGTCTCCAGTGCTCCAGTTGAATACGCCTGAAATAGAATCCAGGTTAAATGTAATTGATTCCCCATTGCAAATACTGGCATCTGGCCCTAATTCAAATGCTAAATCTTCGACGACGGTTACAAGCAATGGATGGACAATTGAACAAGATCTGTAAAATGTTGTCACTGAATATGATGTTGTTTCCATTGGAGCTACGTTCAATGTGTTACCGGTAGATCCATCACTCCATATCAATGAATCATATATTCCACTAATTTCAAAAGTGGCCAGTTCTCCCGGGCAGGTGAATATATTGTCATTGAGTTGAATGAATGATTCATCATAAATATCAATGTATATTTCATCGGTAGCATCACACAGTTCATCCGAGGTCATGGTAACTGAGTAAGTACCGGGGTTAGCGGGAGCGATAGTGATAGTGTTTGTATTATCACCCGTACTCCATGTGTACATATCTCCCGGGCCAAACGCAGTTAAATCAATCGTTTCGCCAGGACATATTATTGTATCACCGGTAATTTCAACCTCGGAAGGTATAAGCAGCATAACATCAACCGAACTTGTATCGGTACAACCATTTTCGGTAAGATATACTTCATATGTAGTGTTTTCAGTTGGGCTTACAGTGATTATATCTGTTGTATCTCCTGTCGACCACATATATCCGTACCCGGTTGTTGAACCAAAGGCCTGAATAAATACGCTATCACCAAGGCAAACCGATCGTTCTCTACCTGTAAAAACATCTGGTTTTATTCCAACTTCCACGTCAATTGTATCAGCTGCTGAACATCCATAACTGTCAACTACAGTTACTGAGTAAGAAGTAGAAACCGTAGGTGTAACTGTTATCTCGTCACCTCCAAATGTATTATTGCTCCAGTAATATTCCATTCCGATTTGGGTATAAGCATGGATAGTTACTGATTCTCCACTACAGATAAATATATCATCTCCGAGATCAACAGAAGGATCATTAACTTCTACAAATACTGAAGCACTTGCAACGCAATCTCCCAACTGGGCAGTCGCCGTATATATAGTGCTAACTCCAGGGAAGATATATAATTCATTTCCCGTTACGCCTGTATTCCATTCAATCTCTGCATCATCGAAGCTGGAGGCATTTAATAAAACAGAAGCACCTGTACATATGGTTGTGTCATTGCTTATCTGCACGTATATGTCATCACAGGTGGCGCCAAATGTGTATACTTCGTAATCACTTGGTATTATAGGTACAGATGTTGTAATAGATCCTTCATATAAGTAACTTAACGGACCTGTAAATTCTATTTTTTCCGAGGTTTGGTCAATAGCGTTAGTATTTAATTGAGAAGGAATGGCTTCCCATTCAGTCCCATTCCAACCAACAATTGTTAGGGTGTTTAATGCATTACTTGTAATTGAGTCAATATGGCTGTCGGGATCCCAGGTTAATGTAATATATGCAGGATCCGGACCATTTATATCCCAATATTCATAGGTGCTGACCCTGACTAGAGTAGGGTTTTTGAGCGCTGAATCAAAAGGTCCGGTACCCGGTAAAACAGGAAAATTACCTCCACGAATATCGGAAGTAATACTATTTGTTGGATTCACACCATAATAAGCAGCTTCTACGTAGGTGCCGGTTGAGACAGCAGCGGGTCTGAATTTTCCTTCATCCCCGATTGGGTATTGAAAATTTCCGTTTCCAAAATACCTGACATAACCATCTATATAATGACCATCCTGAGCACCAGTCCACCCTCCATCTTCCCCGAAATTAAAATATCCTTTTTCGGGTACTCTTTCTCCTCCAATAATTCCTGGTTGTGGTCCCTGGAAACTGGATTCAAAAGTGTGCAGATCAAACACAGTCATATTTCCTTCAGAATGTATAAATGTATTCCCAAACGAAGTCGATGGATTTTGAGCCAACAGATTCGTGCAATAGCATAAAATCGCTATTACTGTTAATAGATTCTTTTCTATTAAAGGCAGTCGCCTGAATATGTTAGTCAGAAAATTCATCAGATGCTTAAAGTATCTTTAAATAAGCAAGGCATTGGTAAAAAGACGGAGGCATCACTTTTTTTTTCATAAAGACATATACCTCACTAAGCCAAGCATGCCATTTCCCTTTCTCAAGGCTGGACAAACCCCCTTGCACAACGGGGGCTGCCACAGCTTTTACTTGAGTTAAATTAGATCCATTAAATTCCAATTGAGTGTATTTTTTTAGTTAATAAATATTTATTTTTCTACAAAGACTACATTGATATAAGTACAACTTGCAGCAACAGGTACGGCAATAATATCGTAGGTCATAATGCCATCAGCTGTAATACTTGTCACATTCAGTATTGAAGTATCGTAATCCAAAACATAGTAATACAAATCACTTTCAACATATGTAGGAACTGCAGCAGGAGCGCCTGTACTTGAAACTGCAGGAGAACCATACTGATTGATATACTCCTGATGCAAGTCAAGTGTTAATCCGGTTCCCGTAGCACTAACATCAATTGGGACTGAAGGTGGATAGAATATTTCCTTATGGTCAATTGTTGTTATAGTACCATCTTCAGAGGTATAAGTGAAGGTGTCATCACCGTTGTCAACTAATGTTGTAACTGTTTCTTCGATGGCGGTTACAGTGCCATCACCGGAAGTATGTGTCGCAATTGTCTGAACATTGACATTGGCATTATTATCAACCATTGTTGAAATAAGACCTGTAAGATCTATGTTGTTAAGAGTTCCAAACTCATCTGAGTATTGTAACCTGTTGTTAATGGCATCAAAAGTCAGACTAGTCACTGTTTCACAATTATCTACTATCGTACATAAGTTAATATTGGTTGTGATACCATCTTCATCTATGTAGTCAAAAGAAGCGTTATCAGCGTTCAAACTGATTGAAGTCACGTTTTCACTAGCGCCATCAAAAGTCGTCGTTGTACCATTCTCCGAAGTATAAGTATATGTACCATCACCATTATCAGCCAGAGCTGTAATTGTTTCTTCAATGGCAGTAACAGTGCCATCACCAGATGTATGCGTGGCGATCGTTTGAACGCTCACATTGGCATTATTGTCAACCATTGTTGAAATAAGACCTGTAAGATCTATGTTGTTAAGAGTTCCAAATTCATCTGAGTATTGTAACCTGTTATTAATGGCATCAAATGTTAGGCTAGTCACTGTTTCACAATTATCTACTATCGTACATAAGTTAATATTGGTTGTGATACCATCTTCATCTATATAGTCGAATGAAGCATTGTCTCCATTCAAACTAATTGAAGTCAAAGTTTCATTTGCACTATCAAAGGTAGTTGCAGTACCATTTTCAGAAGTATAAGTAAAAGTACCATCGCCATTATCAGCCAAAGCTGTAATTGTTTCTTCAATCGCTGTAACAGTTCCGTCACCGGAAGTATGTGTGGCGATAGTCTGCACATTAACATTTGCATTATCATCAGATACTGTAGAGATCAAACCTGAGATATCTACAGAGTTTGTTGTGCCGTTTTCATCAATATACTCCAGGTTGTTTGTCAGCGCGTTGAAAGTCAGGCTAGTGACTGTTTCGCAGTTATCAACCATGGTACAGATATCGATATTGGTAGTGACACCATCTTCATCAGTATAGTCAAAAGAAGTATTGTTGATATTCAGAGCGACAGAAGTAAGTGTTTCCCCAGTTC
>JABDPK010000167.1 GCA_013042795.1 Saprospiraceae bacterium
GTGAAAGATGCTGATTTTTGACTATCGCTGATCAACTGGACCCTGTCCATAAAATATATGCCATAGCTTATAAGGATAGCATAAAATAATCCAAGTAAAGCACCTCCCAATACTTTGTTGACACCACCTATGTGAATACTCTTCATCAGTTTATCCAGTTTATTGCCAATAAACCTGATTAGAGCCATAACGATGATAAATGTCAATACAAAACCAAGGACAAAATTGATGGCCGGGTTAATATTAATGGCATTTTGAAGAATATTGATCAGGATAGGAGATAATTTCAAAGCTGCGACGATGGCTATTATGACAGATAAGGTCGAAAAAACGGTCTTGATCAATCCTTTTGAAAAACCCTGGTAAAAGCCATATGCAATCAGCATTGCGGCCACTAAATCTATAATCATATTCCAAAAGTACTTTAAAATCCAGTTTAATTCCAAAGATCATCGTCGAATGCTACTATTGGATGGATATCTGGTTATATCATCATTTATATTGAAGAAAATTGCTTTAACAATAGTTTAATTGATGTAAGCTCATATGAAACGTAACTTTTTCACAATTTTGAAGTTCTATTAATAAAGACTTGATATGAAATTTACTTTCCTGTTTATATTGCTATTCTCAATTGGATTGAATGCTCAGTCCGCGACAGAGATATCAGATAAGGAATCAATGGCATTGCTGGAAGCTTTAAAAAAGGATTATGACAAGTATAAGGCACACCGAATCGATTTCACACTGGATATTGAATTGCCGGGCGAAGGAAAGGAAAGCCAGTCTGGTTACCTGATACAGAACGATGAAAAATTTATACTTGAAATGGAAGCTCAAAAAATTATCTCAAATAACGAAACAGTCTGGGTATACCTGAAAGATATTAATGAGATCCAGATCAATGATGCTGATTTTGATGAGGATTCAGACTTTATGTCTCCGTCTTCGGTATTTAATATGTACAATTCAGATGAGTTTATTTTTGGCGCTTCCCAGCATAACTATATCAAAGGTATAAGCATTACAGAGATAGAAGCCAAACCTACAGATGACTATTCGGAATATTCAAAGGTCAGAATTACTCTTGCACAAAAAACCAACGAGTTTTTACAAATGAAAATCTTTTCGAGAGATGGAAGCCGGTATACACTCAATATTGATAAGCACACGAAAGATTACCCGGTAAGTACAGAATTATTTGTCCTGGATGAGAGCCAATATGAAGGTGTAACGATAGAGGATTTGAGATTTTAAATTTCAGAATAAAGACCAGGAGACGTATAGTTTAAACAACACATCTTCAGAGCATACGCAAATACATTTTTCCCCCACGCGTGATTTAAATCACACGCCCCTTTATTTCATTTTCTAATACTTGTTTACCGACGAGTAGTTTATATCAAAGGCCTGAGTTGAGTATTTATTTTTCAATCACAATATGCTTTACCTCATCTAAATCCCAGTCAATAACCAGACCCCCAGCCAATTGATCTGCAATTTCTTTTCCATAAAGATATTCACATAAGTACAAAGCTCCATCAAATGAACGTGCGCCACCCGCGGAAGTAATAAACTTGTCATCATGAACAAACATGACATCTTCAATGACATCAAGCGAAGGAAACATATCCTTGTATTTTTCGATATCTGATGGAAATGTTGTAGAACTATAGCCTTCAAGAATACCTGTTGCTGCAAGTACAAAAGCTCCATCACAATGGGATGTAACATATTGGGCATTATTGGATACTTCGCTCACCCAGGCAAGCATCTCTTTATCTTCAAGATCCGTATCCAGATGATGTTCAGCACTGGGAATTACCAAAATATCTATCGATGGTACATCATCGGAAATATAACTGTAGTCCGGTAGGATTCTCAATCCTTCAAATGTGGTGACTACATCCAATGTTCTGGCAACAGTAAAAACGTTCATCGCTTTAATTCCTTCCCTGTATTGCGTATGCTGGAAGATATCATATGGTGCTGTTAACTCTGTATTATAAACCCCATCCATAATAAGGAATGCGACGTTGTAGCGATCAGGAAGAAGCGGGGGAGCTTCATTTGATAATTGCGAAGACTTATTATTCCCACATGACATGACGAAAATTGACACAACAATTATCAGCAGGTATTTCATAGGCTTTAAATGAAGGTTTAAGGTACAATATTTAATGCTGCTTAAAGACAAGATTGAAATCCTACACGGTATCTTTCACTTGACGTGTGGTTTAAACCACACGTCATCAGGACATACATGTAAATACTTGTACTTCCGACGTGTGATTTAAATCACACGTCTATGACATGATTTAACTTTTACTCAATATAAAAGAGATGCCAAGCCTGGCAACAAAAGTTAAATGAAAGTATTGAAAAAGTGCCAACGGTTTAAAGCCTACTATTTAAATGGTAAGAGCCAAGCGGAATATTAAAAATCTAATGATATGTTTTAACTTGACGTGTGGTTTAAACCACACGTCATCAGTACAAAAGCAAATACCTGTACTTCCGACGTGTGATTTAAATCACACGTCTACAACATGTTATAACTTATATTCAGTATTGTAACAAAACCAAGCCTGGCAACAAAAGTTAAATGAAAGCATTGAAAAAGTGCCTGCGGTTTACAGCGTATTATATAAATGGTAAGAGCCAAGCAGAAAAATAAAAATTTAGTGATTTGTTTTTACACGACGTGTGGTTTAAACCACACGTCAACAGTACAAAAGCAAATACCTGTACTCCCGACGTGTGATTTAAATCACACGTCTATGACAAAAGACACCGATAAATAAAAAAATAAAAAACCCCTGCTGCTTCCAACAAGGGTTAGACCAGATTGTCGCCTGGTAATTTAATTAATTTAAAACCGGTTATGAGTTTATAACAAAAAACTCAACTATACATTCAGATCATACAAGGCATCCTTGAAGGCCACTTTTAGCTTTTCAGTGGCATCAATGATCATTTCAAAATCATTGGGGAAAGCAACAGGTCTGCCTTTCAAACTATTTCTTGATTTGTCACATAGTGCGTTCCTGTTACCCTTGAACTTACTGGTAAAATCATTAAACAGAGCCTCAACTGTTATTGGTATTTTCTGGACTACTTTCTTCGAATGAAAGTTATTGAACCTGAGTTCTCCATTAACCAAAGCTGATTTTTTCCTTCGAATTTCTGTGACCTGGGCACGTATAGTTCTGAATTTTGGTTTTTTAATATCATTACCCAGGGAATCTTTTTTGACATTTCCTTTTTTATCAAGAACATATCTCCACCCATCTTCAACCTTTTTGGTATCAGTATGTCTTTCAATGAATTCTCGTTCAGGACTGATATGAAGTTGACGTATGATCAAATTCGCTTTATAGTCAATGTTATTATTATCGAATTCCGTAGCATACTCATTCCATAAAGTATTTAGGTCATTGACATAAATATCTTCAAGCATTTCTTCAAGTCTGATTGGAATTACCGAATTGCTTTTATTTTCAACAGATACAAGAATTCTGTTCTTTCCAAGCTCAACTGCTTTCGCTTTCAAAGCATGTATATCATTAGATCCATTGACATATGATTCTGCATTTTTAAGATCATTGTATGCTCTTCTCGCTGCTGATTTATCTCCAAGTCTGGCTTTTTCGAGTTCTTCGGTCGCAAGGCTGTAATGATACGCAGTTGCACCTTCAGCGGCTTTATTAATTATGATATTGGTCTTTACAAACTCAAAATCAGCCTGGTAGCCTTCTTTGCTGATGAGTGGCAAAAATGCAGAAATTCGATTTTGCCGGTTCTGGATCTTCAAAGCAATATCATGAATTTTGTCCCAATTGGCTGGATTATCGGGACCATCCAATCTTTCGATTAGAGACATTTCATGTCTTGTGATTTTTGCAAATGCCTCTTCAAGACCTTTTACATACTTGGTTTTTTTGTTCTTCTTGCCAGCTAGTTTTTCTGCAGCAAAGAGAATGGCTTCATCATATTGGCCCTGATCGACCATTTTTTCTATTGAACGACAAGAGCTTATGAGTACAAGCCCTAATACGATGTAGAGTAAATTTTTCATAAGCAGAAATTTTATGGTGAACAATAAATCATTCCTGCTTGAAGACGCCTTTTGCGGTGTTATAAAATCAAATCAGGAATTGATTTATAGGGATGATGGAGACTAAAGCAAGAAAGTAACACTTTGAGGGGTACATTAATATGAGTTTAACAAAAGCGTGGCCAAGGTGTTAAAAAGTACTTATTATTTGAGGTCTTTGGTGAGTTCGTCGATATTCTTGATACCTGAAAATTTCCTTTTGATTTCAAAGCGAGAAAATTCCTGGTCGGCTTTGAACCCAAAACCAAAACTAGTATCACCAACAGCAGGTTGGGTAATTTTTACAGGCTTGGTCGTATAAATCTCTTCACTTTCTTCATCCCAGACCAATTCATCTGTTTCAAGTTTGTCATCACGGGTATTATAAAGCACGACATTTTCTTTTACGAAGATCTTTTTTTCTGCATCCTTCCTGATCGCATAGTCAGCCTCAAGCCAGGATTTAGGCTTTTTCCGTTTGTCCAGGAATTCCACGTAAATACCATTTGGAAATTCATCATAAGATTCACCACGATGCATATACCTTCTCATCTCATCGCTCTTAATCCTGACCTTCACGATGGCCGAGTCACTATAAAGGATCTCTACATTTTTGGCAATTTCGACCTTTGCATTTTTATCGGGTATAAGTCTGTTAACATCAGATATATTATTTCCGCAAGAGCACAGTAAGATCAAAAATATAGTTCTTAAAACTTTCATTATCTCAGAACGGTTACATCACCTGCATATGAAAATACTTCACCATCAATAAACCTGATTTTTGCATACCATACAAAAACACCGGGATTAACAAATTCTACAACTTCAGTGGGATCATTGGTGCCAAAACGACCGTCCCAACCAGAAGCAGGATCATTGGGAAGTACACCTCTTTCGACATATATCAGGTTTCCCCATCTGTCAAAAATGCATAACTCCTCAATCAATTCAGCCTGTGGTCCCAGACCTAGTGTGAATTTGCTGTTTACGTCCTGGGTTGTAGGCG
>JABDPK010000172.1 GCA_013042795.1 Saprospiraceae bacterium
CCTATCCAGGTCATATACAGGCTGGCAGCCAAAAACAATAAGCTCATGCTCACCATAAAAGGTGAACAGGCTTTGGGAACCAGGTTCAGGGCAGGATCTCAAACCAATGTTTGTGGTCTTCCCAACACCACAAAGCGTGAGAATCATTTTATCTCGGTCATGGCTACAGAAGATAATACCTGGGTTAATTTTGAATTTATGCCAGGTATTGATATGTGGAACCTGGAAGGTATGCATTCCATTGCCCTGAATAAAGGGGAGACTTACCTTGTCAGGGATAACAATACGAATCAGACGGTGGCTGGTTCTCTTATAACGTCTGATAAACCAATTGCCGTTATCAGTGGATCGCAACATACTTTGGCCTGCAGTGGCGGAAGGGGAAGAGATGGTGGCGCTGATCAATTGGTACCTTCATGCGTCATCGGGACTGAATATATCGTATCTAGAGGGTCCGATGATGATGATCCAAGTCCATCCAATTATGCGGCTGTGGTCGCAGTGGCTGGTATGACGGAAGTTTATATTAATGGAAGTTCTAACCCTGTTGCAACCCTGATGCCTGGAGAGTTTTATAATTATTTTATGCCGGGGCCGGATGGTTCTGTACATTATATCAGAACGTCCAAACCAGCTTACGTTTATCAATTTGGTAGTGTACAACACAATGGAGAATTGGGAATGGCCATCGTATCAAGCATAGATGAGTGCAAAGGCGACATGTATGTGGAATTCAAAAATTTCCCTAATTCGACGAGTAATACCGCCCATGTCATTATTCCAAATGACGGATTAAGTTCACTGACTCTAAACCAGGAACCATATACAAATTTTGGAACTCCAAAAACTATTCCTGGTCTTCAGGGTTGGTCTATGATCCAGTTTGATCAGTCTGTACTATCCGGTCTGCAAGATCCTTATATTTTGCAATCGGATAAATTTTTCCACGTAGCATCGTTTGTCGGTAACAGTAGTGGCGGAACCTTCGGCTATCTGACCAGTTTCAAGGAAAAAATTGAAGTCTTACATCCTGAAACCCAGGAACCTACCGTGGAATACTTCATTGATACAATATGTGGTGGCCAATTATATAACCATTGTATCGATGCTTTCAGCTGTGCCGGTAACCCGGTTATATCTCAGATCATTGATCTGCCGGATAATGGAAATGTTGAGATCGTCAATGGTTCTTTATGTTTCGATTACACCGGCCCGGAGGGGTATTGTGGATTTGATGAAATCGTCATTCAGCTCGTCAATGATATTGGTATTGTTCAGCCTGTATGTCTGAGTTTCTATGTTTGCTCCAGTCCTGCGGATTTTATTTGTCCTGCTGATCTTGAAGTAGATTGCAGTATTGATGTTCCGGCGCCTCTGCAAAACTTTGTCGCCTTTGAACAGGAAGGAGGTGTTGTAGGTTGTTCCTGCGATCTTGATACTCTTTCATTCCAGTTGATTACAGAAGAATTCCAATCGATCAATTGCACTCAGGATATAACCAGGACTTATGGTATATACGATACTTGTGGAATGATCTCTGAATGCAGTCATATGATCATTATTACTGATAGTCTTCCGCCGATGATAGATTCCGAACCGGAATTATTGTCGATTCCTTGTGATGTTCCCGGAAATGACCAGCTCATTGAAAATTGGACAGACAATTCTGGAAATGCGACGGCATTTGATAATTGTGGTATTGAAACAACGGCCTTTGAATTATTAGAAGAAGAGATCACTGGCTCAGGAACGCTCTTAAGACAGAAATATCTGTACACTGTTACCGATTCATGTGGAAATACTTCTTCTGCCGAAGCAATTATTGAGTTTATTGATAATGAAGCTCCTCAATTGATCGAATCGGCTTCTGATACTTCAATTGTTAATAACAACCAGGTATTTGTAGCTATTGGGAGTTGGTTGATGAATAATGGTGGGGCAATAGCCAGTGATAATTGTTCTGAGTTGGAATGGTCAAACGACTTCATTACGATTGATACCTCTATTACAAACAATTCAGTTTTAGTCACATTTACAGCTACGGATGAAAATGGAAATAGTATTCAGATTTCAGCCACGATCTACCTGGTTGACGATACACAACCCGAATTGATCACTGAAGCACAGGATGTCACTATCACATGTGATCAAACAGATCTTGAAAATCAGTATGATAACTGGTTAATTACAAATGGAGGTGCTGTCGCCCAAAATTTATGTACACCATTCACATGGACACAGGATGTTGTAGATGTCCAGGAAGGATGTGGAGAAGAAAAAATCACAGAAGTTTTATTTACGGTCACTGATACTTGTGGAAATATCCTGAGTACATCGGCCAGTTTCAGAGTAATTGATAGCCAGGCTCCAGCTTTTATTCAATTACCACAGGATCTCGTACTTACCGGAAGCGATGAAGCAGAAAACAGGGACCAGGTGGACCGATGGATTGAGAAAAATGGTGGAGCAATAGCTGAAGAAAAATGTGGCCAGCTATACTGGGATGTTAAATATTCAGAAGCCACCCTGGGCTGCGGATCTGACATCGTAGGCATCGCAGATTTTATTGTCATAGATGAGTGTGGTAATTCAAACGTTGCGACTGCGTATGTCTATAATTCTGGTAACAAAATTGTCTCTAACAGCTATTCAGCAGGTTCTGCAATTATAAACATGAGTGTAATGCCACAGACCTATGAAAACGGCTTATTGCCTTATGGCTTGATTTATGAATTGGCTGGATTACAAATTCCGGTAGACTGGGTTATTAAAAGAGCTAAAAAACTAAATGATATTGATTTCAGCATCGATGGTATAGAATTCAGATCAGGCGCATTTATTATAAGACGAGAGTTTATGGATAATGATCGTTCGGTAAGGCCATTATTAAGTGAATGGGAGGCGAAAGGTGTCGTGATCCATTTTGCGTCAACAGATTTTAATGCGCCTCTGTATAAAACAATCAGGTCATTTCCGAAAGTCATCATCGATGGGAACAATGCTCAATTAATAGAAAATGCATTTTATAATAGAAGTGATATTCCTGCTGAAGCTTATTCCAAAGGATTGCCTTCAGACCTGGGAAGTTGTGAACAATTATATGTCCTGACGCATGGTGACCCACATACCTGGAATCTTGACGAGGTTTCAATACTAAAGAATTATTTAGAAAACGGTGGATCCATTTGGGTAGGATGTCATGCAGTGAGTGCATTTGAAACATATACAAATTCTTCCATGGAGGATGCATGTATTAGCGACCTGAATCTTCTAAGTAACTCAGGCATGATACCATGGTCAAATAGTAATTCATGTTCAATTGAAAAACATAACAACAGCAACAATACCCCGTTTGCTTATGATTCGTTACGGGGAAGTTTGCCTGTATTCCAGTTCATGGGTAGAATGGATAAAGCATACCAGGCTGGTTCGGAACAAATAATGATGCCTAACCCGGATGGATGGAGGAGTACAACACAACTCCTGGTAACCGATACGATGCACTCACAGGTTTTGGCGAATGGTGGTGCACTTTCACCAGGCCCTGCCGCCTTAGTAGCTTATGGTCCTGCTTATGGTGATATAGAACTTGGAAAAGTTCTTTACCAGACATCGCATAATATTGCAACTGGAGATGAACAGGAAGATGTTGCTGCCGCCAGGTTATTTGGAAACTTCCTTCTTGAATCTTCCGGTTCTGGTAATACACTTGAAGTATGTTCTTCGGTTGTGACAGAAGAGGTAAGTTGTGGTATAGAATATGTCCTGGATGCTGAAGTAAAAAGTTCTACGCCGTTCATTTCAAACTGGAACTCAAATTGTAGCGGAATTATAATCAATCCTGACAGTTTACGAGCAAGATACATTCCTGTAGACAGTGAGTCCGGTGATTGTATTATCAGGTTAACGGTATCCAATGATTGTAATCATATTGATTATATCGCCCACAATATTGTCCTGATCGATACGATCGAGCCGGAATTGATCAAAGAAGCTGAAGACCTGGTTCTTGTATACGAGGATTCTGCTAGCATGCAATTAAAAATCCAGCAATGGCTGGACATGCATGGAATGGCTGAGGCTATTGATGATTGCAATTTGAACTGGGAAAATAATTATGTACCTTTTTCAATCTCATTAGCTGATCTGCCATATACTTACCCCGTAACTTTCTTTGCAGACGATGATAAAAAAAGTGCAGGTGTTGTGACACTTGGTAATATAATAGTTGTAGTTCAGCCCGGAGACCTTGTTGTGGAATGTGATGGTTCAGGCAATGTAGCAGAACTGACTAATTGGCTTGACACACATGCAGGCGTTGTGATTTCAGGACTTTGCGTGGACCAGGTTTGGACCGATGACTTTACCGGCTTAAGTGATGATTGCGGAGAAACCGGTTCAGCCACAGTGACATTTACGGTGACGGATAATTGCAGCAACCAGGCGACGATTACAGCTTCATTTACTATTGTGGATACGCAGTCTCCGAATTTAGTTTGTCCACCGGACACACTTGGAAACTGTTCGATTTCTGAAATCCAGCCCTATTTAACCCTCCTTGACTTTATCAATGCCGGAGGTATAGCTGATGATATGTGTGCAGTGGATTCAACGTCCTTCTTTCCTATATCTGAAGTAACTGATGAAGGAGAATGTCCGGAGACTTATACAAGGGTATACGTGGTTTCTGATGAATGCGGTAATGGATCCACTTGTAGCCAGGATATAATCCTTCAATTCAAGGAGGAAGACGCTCCAAGTATATCATGTCCGCCCCAGATCACGATTGATTGTCATATAGATAATGCACCTCCCTACGCTACATTCGATGAATTTCTGACTGCGGGAGGATCGGCAAGTGATGGTTGCCAGATAGATTCGACAAGCTTAACATTATTGTCACAAGGTGCAGATAAATTCTGTGGGGGATCAGTCACACGTGTTTATGAAATTTCGGATATGTGTGGTAACAAAGATAATTGTCAGCACAAAATCATAGTTGATGACACAACAGTTCCTACGATTTCATGTCCTGATACGATATATGGTTTGTGCCTGATCACAGAAATCCCTCCGTATACCTACACAGAATTCCTGGATGCTGGCGGCTCTGCATCAGATAATTGTGGATTGGATACCCTGACTTTCGGTCAGGCTGGTTTGTCTCATGACAACCAGGATTGTCCAAGAACCTACTTGAGAACTTATGAAATAGAAGATGACTGTGGAAATGTGGCAGAATGTGATCAGACCATCATTATTCATGATACCATTCCGCCTGTTCTGACATGTCCTGATACGCTATTTCTTGTATGTAACATTCTTGAGGAGGGGCCATTTAGTACTTACAACAATTTTTTAAATGGAGGGGCAACAGGGTTTGATGATTGTGAAATCAACACGAACAGTTTTACATTGCTTTCCGAGATCTCTAATGGGGAGTCTTGTCCTGAAACTGTAACACGTACTTATGAAGTTTCAGATGAATGTGGTAATGCAACTTCATGTGATCAAATTGTTTTCATAAATGATGAAATTGCTCCTACAGTACAATGTCCTAATGATCTGACTGCTGATTGTAATGATAATCTCCCTGCACCTTATACAGATTTTCCTGCATTTGACAGTGCACCGAATGGGAGTGCCAGTGATAATTGTGCAATCAATGGGTTCTCTGTGGAACTAATAAGTGAAACAAGCAATAATGCTTCTTGTCCGGAGGGTATAACAAGGGTTTATGCCGTTTCAGATGGCTGTGATAACCAGGCGACATGTGAACAAGTGATTACTGTGAATGATTTTATTGAACCTGTGTTTATCTGTCCGGATGATTTTACAGCCAATGTGTGTGATATCATTGAAGAACCGCCATACACCAATCTTATACAGTTTTTAT
>JABDPK010000174.1 GCA_013042795.1 Saprospiraceae bacterium
ATCAGTTTTGTCTTGTCGTTAACAGCATCCAGGATTCCTTCAATATCAATATTAAAGTCATCACCAATCAATGGAATATTTATTAAATCGGCACCTGATTTTCCTGTAAACAGTTTATAGGCCCTGAATGCCGGTTGGCATGCAATCGCATTATCCCCTTCATAGAGAAATGCACGACAAATGCCATCGAGTAATTCCATGGCACTGTTGGCACACATGAAATCAGATTCATCTATTTTGTTGTCATAGAATTGTTCAAGAGCTTTTCTCAATTGTACGTCGGTTCTTTCAGGATAATAAAATAGCTCCGGTATAGCTTTACGGATGGCTTCTGCCGCTTTTGGAGAAGTTCCAAGCATGTTTTCGTTTGAAGAAAGTTTATAGAGTTTCTTAGAGCCAACTTTCGATGCAACATCGGCTTTGCCCTTACCGCCTTTATATTTTGATTTTGATTGTAAATATGGTTTAAAAACAATGCTCATATCATTCTTTAAGTGGATTTCAAATATGTGCGAATTTACCTTTTTTCTGCTTGAAACGCGCACGAAACATACTGACATAGATCATGTCTTATTTGTATAATAAGCTCCTATTGCATCAATTGTATTTAGATTAAATTTAGATTATGTGCTTTCCTGACATTTTTCAAATTTTTTCATGAGATTCGGCATCTTTTTAGTTTTCAATTCGTTGTATTCCCAGTGAAAAAATCCAAAAGAACATGAAAAATATATTTTATTCCATTATTGCATTATCTGCACTTTTCCTTTCTTCATGCGGAGATGATCCTACGGATCTGACAATGAATTTCAAACTCGAGTATGGAGGAGAGCCATTGGTGATGTTTGATGAATATAGTTACCCGGATGGCAAGACTATGAATTTCACCAGGTTCAGTTTTTATATTTCTGAATTGGCTATAATAAAAGATGGAAATTCCACAGAAATAAAAGATGTAGATTACATTGATCTCACGATGTACAATATAGATAACGAAGCTTCAGAGACAGGATATGATTATATCATTCGTGATCTTGAGGATGTTGATTTTGATGCAATCAGTTTCAACATCGGTCTGACACCTGAAATGAACAGCACTGTCCCGGCCGATTATAATTCCTCCAATCCTTTGTCGCTTTCCGGCGAATACTGGTTAAACTGGGAATCCTACATTTTTGCGAAAATTGAAGGAAACATTGACCTTGATGGTGATGGTTCACTTGAAACCGGTGTCGCTCTGCACCTTGGATCGGATCCTATTCTAAGGAATATCCGTTTTGACAATCTTGATGGAGACAATGAAGTTGATATTGTAATTGATCTGAAAGATGTCTTTGACGACGGGTCTGTATATGATATAGCGTCAACACCAAGAATTCACAGCCTTAGTCAGATTGAACAAGCCACTGAACTGATTGACAATCTTGTTCAAAGCTTCAGGCTTAATTAGCTTTAGTAAATACCAGGTCCGAGGACGAAGGAAGAATTCTTTGCAAAAAAGGCAAAGCTTTTAAAAACCTGAAATACAGGTGAACCGGGATGGACCTTATCAGTGTCTGGTGGGCATCATAACGATTTACAAACTTGAACTTATGTTTTCTGGCTAATTTTTCAATTTCAACCGGAATCAGAACATCTTCGGGGGTATTGTGTGCTGCAGTATTGACATATTTATAGTGTAATGGATATAAAAACCGGGAGCATGTTGGTTCATAAAGGAAGATCATTTGTCCCCCCGGCATCAGCAAACGCTGGCATTCTTTGATAGTCTCATCCATCTTTACAAAGTGGTGTGCAGCAGCATAGCAAAAGATAAGATCAAAAGAGGCATCTCTCAATGGGACTTTATAACTTTTGCATGCCAGTTTGTTATCGATCTTGACATCATAAACCTTTTCCCAATACGGAAGCGATTCTATGGCATAAATACTAATATCGGTCACCGTAAAATGACTATTGGGCAATAGAAATTTTTTGAGATAACAAGAGGCCCAACCTTGTCCCGCACCTAATTCCAGGATGTTTTTCTTTTTTCTGAATACTTTTTTATGCCTGTTGATTTTATAATTAAACTGCCGGGCTTCCCTGGTTTTATTGAGAAAATTTCCACGAGAAAATTCTGCCGGATTTTCTTTGGGACTATTCTTCCAAAAGTCAATCTCGATCTGTTCTTTTTGGGACAAATCTATATTTGGAAATTCCTTACTCAATTTTTATAGTTTCGTACTCTTTAAAAATATCCAGGGGCAATGCTCTAATCTTGTCAAGATAAGCTGGCCATTGATCCGAAAAGAATTCATTGATTCCTACTAATACTTTTTCCGCCTTTCCGGTCGCATTGGCTACTGCTATCTTCGCATTTTCATTTGGTGCACCCGTCGCTGCACTGAGAAATCGTCTCCCATTTCTTAATTGACTGGTAAGGGTTTTTGAATTGTCCCTGTACTCTGTTTTCCCCGATTCCGGAAGCATATAAAGATTCATCAGGCTGTCGATCTGTCCGGATATCTCTTTATTCAATTTCCCGTATTCTTCCTTGATTGAATCCTCCTGGACAGCGATGATATCCTTATAGATGTTCATTGATTTCTTAGCTTCCTTGAGATTATTATATGCCTGGGTTACCCCTGTGATCACATTGTTGAAATCATCCATAGCCTTATACCTGGCTACCGGGTCAAACTGTGCAGGGTCCAATCTCGGGTCTGAAGCAACTTTCAGAACCGTGGAGTCCTTGTTGCCCTTGTATTCAAATATCATTTTATACTCTCCCGGGACCATGGGCATTCCACCGGGTTCTCGTTTTTCTTTTGGCTCTGATCTGGCCGGGTAATTCACACCTTTGGAATCAGGTCTCCAGTTTATCCTGTTCATACCCTCTTTTATATTGCGTTTGAAGGTCCTGATTGTATCTCCTTCCGTGTTGATAGCCAATATTGTTATTTGCTTTCCTTTCTTATCACTTTTTTCTTTTCCTTTACCCTCCTTACCCGATTTTTTGTCCTTCGTATCTTTCGGTTTTTTGTCAGGTTTCTTTTCTTTTCGGTTCTTTCCTGTTTCAGTTTTTCCTGAATTCCTTTTCTCTTCTTTTCCCGGTTTGACCCAGACTGTAAACATGGCACCTCTACTCTTATTATCTCCTACAAAATCACCCTGTGCAATAAATCTTGTGCCATCATAAGATCTTGAACTGGTTTGATATACTGTACCGGGTTCAAAAACGACTAAGGTGGAATCAAGTATTGCTTTACCTTCTTCCGCCAGCTTTCTCAGTGGTTTAATATCGTCGAGTACATAAAAAGACCTGCCGAAAGTACCAAGTACAAGGTCATCAAACTTATCCTGGATTTTCATATCCCGAATTTGTACGGAAGGCAATCCCTTTTCCCATTTCATCCAATTTTCACCTTTATCAAGGGAGAAATAAAGACCGACGTCTGTTCCCAGGAAAAGCAGGTTTTCATTTTCAGGGTCCTGGACAACAGAACAAACAAATCCTTCGACATCAGAATCATCAACCATCCTGTTCCAGCTTTTTCCATAATCCTCTGTATGAAACAAATAGGCACTCCAGTCATTCATCCGGTAGTTATTTACTACAACAAATGCTTCGCCGCCTTGATGCTCGGATAAAATGATTTGCGGAATCCAGGCATTTGCAGGCAAGCCCGGGATATTATTATTTAATTTTTCCCAGCTTGCGCCTCCATTTCGTGTCAATTGAATATTGCCATCATCCGTACCGACCCAAATGACATTTTCATCTTCAGCATCCGGAGTAATACACAATATTGTGGTATGGTTTTCAGCCCCGGTAACGTCTAGGGTCAGCCCTCCACTATTGGATTGATCCTGTTTTAATGTATCATTGGTCGTCAGATCGGGTGAAATAATTTCCCATGATTGTCCGCAGTCCAGGCTTTTATGAACATATTGACTGCCGTAATACAATCCACAATCCTGGAAAGGATGCAGTGCAAGTGCGGCGTTCCAGTGATATCTCAATTCCTTTCCTTCTGGATGCTGCGGTTTTATAAATTGAGTTCTCCCGGTTAACTTGTCCCACATTGCAAGGTTACCGCCCTGCGACATGGC
>JABDPK010000177.1 GCA_013042795.1 Saprospiraceae bacterium
GAAGGATACTGCCAGGATACAGGAAGCAAGTATGTATATGGCCGATGAGCATACTTGCTTCCTGTATCCTGGCAGTATCCTTCGACGGGATCACTATGTGTATATCACAAATTTCTTTAAATGGTGATGTGGACTGACCACTGATTCCAATAACATTGAGACCAATTGTCTTTGCCTTATTTATGCACTCGATAATATTCTTTGATCGACCACTTGTAGATATGGCGACAAGGACATCCGGTTTACTGGCTTTTGATTCAAGAATCCTGGCATAGGCAGTATGAAAATCATAGTCATTTGAAATAGCACTTAATGCAGCACTGTTGACATGCAAAGCTTCAGCAAAAAGGGGATTTCTGTCCATGTTGAACTTGCCACTCAATTCTGCAGCCAGGTGTTCGGCATCTGCTGCACTACCTCCATTCCCTGCAAATAAAATCTTACCCTTTTCACGATAGCATTGAACCATCATTTCGATAGAATTCATGATTTGGTCCTGGATATTGTTATCAGTTCTGATCTGATGGATACATTTAAGATGCCTGTCAAACTGGTAGTCTATGTCATGATTCATGGAGATTCAATTCTTCGATAAATTTATTAAAAAAGGATTGCCAGGACAGTTCTTTTCTTATTGAACCAAAATCTGCATGCTTATTCAATCCACTTTCAAGTACGAGATCAATTTTTTCTGCCAGATCTTCAGGGTCAGACTCACAAGTCCATCCGATTTGGTATTCCCTGATCAATTCAGTCAGGCTACCAACTTTGGTTACAATGATTTGCTTTTCAAAATGAATAGCTATAGGAACCACACCACTTTGAGTTGCTGTTTTATAAGGCAGTACAACAAGATCGCAGGCACAGAAATAATCAGGAACTTCTTCATTCGGGATATATTCATTCCTGATAATAATCTTCTCCTGAAGTCCAAGTTTTTCAATCTGCTTCAGGTACTTATTTTCATTTTCATAGAATTCTCCTGCGATCAATAATTTAAATTTTCTTTTCGATTTCACAAGGGACAGGGCTTGTATCAAATCTTCAAGGCCTTTGTAAGATCTGATCAATCCGAAAAACAAAAGGTAAAAGCAATTTTCCTCCAACTGAAGTTTCTTCCTGGCTTCACTGCTTGATATTGATGTACCATAATGGTCATAGATGGGATGAAAGAGGGAAAGGATGGCTTTATCCGGTAAAGAAGTACTTATATCTCTTGTTACTGAAGGAGACAGACTGACCATCAAATCTGTACGATTGGCAATAAATTTATTGAGCTGGATGTCACCGATTCGACTTTCATGAGGTTTGAAATTATGTACGACAGTTATACATTTCGTAGCAGGTAAGGCTTTTTTTATACCTCTCAGGATGGTGCCGAATGCAGGTGCCATAAAAGGCATCCAGTATTGTGTAATGACTATATCCGGGTTTTCCTTTGTGATCTGTTTGGAAATCTTCAGCCAGTTTAAAGGGTTGGTGCTGTAAATTGCTCTTTTAATTCTAAGATCTGGTTTGCGTTCACCATGGACAAATTGATCCTTACCCGGAAAAAGTATATTGGGATACTGTTGCATGAAGGTAAAGATCTTGCATGTCCAGCCATTGTTTTGAAAGGTTATAGCCAGGTTCTCATTGAATGCAGCAATGCCTCCGCGATAAGGGTGTGCTGGACCAATGAAAACAACTTTCTTTGACATTTTATATAGTTTCAGCTATTCCATAATCATTCCTTCCCGGGCTGTTCCTTATTATTAATTCTGCCAGAAAACCTGCAATGAATAACTGGACCCCGACGATGATCAGCAATATACCAAGGTAAAAAAGAGGACGACTGGCAATGCCTGGTGTTTCGTAGAAAATCTTTTCTATTGTAAGATACAATAGCATGATAAAACCACAAAGTGAGAGAACTGTTCCCATCGAACCAAAAAAATGCATGGGACGTTTTCCGAATTTTCCTATAAAGGTGATTGAAAGAAGGTCCAGGAATCCTCTCATTATCCTCTCCAGGCCATATTTGGTTTTTCCGAATTTCCTGGGATAGTGAGTGACAACTTTTTCAGAGATGTTACCAAACCCGGCTGATTTGGCAATGACAGGAATATACCTGTGCATTTCGCCATAGACTTCAATAGACTTGGTGACTTCGGCATTATATGCCTTAATCCCCGAATTAAAATCATGAAGTTTGATACCACTTAACTTTTGGGTCATCCAGTTAAAAAACTTTGACGGAATGGTTTTGCTGATTGGATCATGACGTTTCTTCTTCCATCCTGATACCATATCAAAGCCTTCCTTTTTGATCATATCATACAGTTGAGGTAATTCATCCGGGCTGTCCTGAAGATCAGCATCAAGTGTGACGACTACATCACCCCTAACGGCATTAAAGCCGGTATTGAGGGCAGCGGATTTTCCGTAATTACGTCTGAATCTTATGGCTCTGATTTCAGGAGTAGTCGTTTGGATATTTTTGATTTTATCCCATGAAGAATCTGTACTTCCATCATCTACGATGATAATCTCGAATGCCAGACCCCTGGCCTTCAAGACCCTGCAAATCCAATCCGTTAATTCTCCGACGGATTCTTCTTCATTGTATAAAGGAATGAC
>JABDPK010000141.1 GCA_013042795.1 Saprospiraceae bacterium
CTTTGCAGGTATTTCGAGCTGGCTTCCGGACCTGTGGAAGATGAATTGTTTGATCTGGATTTGGAATCCATAATTGAATTTTCCAAACCAACATTGAAAAAACACAAATTTCTGAACGCCCTAAAGATATTACACAGGTCAGATATAATATTTCTTTCAACTTCTGTGTTTCAACCTTCAAGGCTCAAACTTTCAGAACACAGGATTAGATTACTTTTGGCAAATCGGAAAAACTCATCCAGGCTAAAGGAATTCGTGAGCTTATTATTGAGGAATTATGAGGGAATATTCTATGGTAAATCAAAGATCAGTGAGGCCGGGTTGTCTAAAAAGTTCAAAGAAAGTGAAGATAAAATACGAAAGGCCCTGAGATGGTTGCATAATAATGACTATGGAGAATATCATGAGCAATTCAACGGATTCCTTGTGGGATTCAGAGGATACCGCTATAATCAGAAAGAACTTAAAATAAATACAGTAAAGTATCTTCAGCAAAAGGAAATCTATATTGATCGTCTCAAAAAAATGATTGCATATATCAAGACAGAGGGATGCAGGCAAAAATATCTTTCAGCATACTTCGGTTTTGAAGATACTGATTGTGGAATTTGCGATAATTGTCTGAAGAGTAGGAATGGGATTGATTCTACAAGCCTGAGAAGCAGGATAGTATCATATTTAAAAGACAAAGATTATGATATTCATGAATTATACCGGCTTTTTGATTTGACGGAGAGAGGAGAATTCATCAGAATAGTAAAAGAACTGGAAAGCGAAGATTATCTTCGAATTGTCGATAACTTAATTCAGATCACTGCAAGTGGCAGAAAACTCAAATAAGATCATTTCATTTTGTAGCTCTTCATATTTTGAGTATGACAGGAGAATGCAAAGAATTTGCAATACCCTTGCAGAAAATGGATGCGACATTAAATGGATATCCAGGTCGTATAATCAATCTTACAAAGAGAAGCAGTTCAAATTCCACAATATCATTTTTAAAAACATATTTAAAAAAGGACCTCTCTTTTACATAGAAATAAATTTCCGGATTTTTCTCCTGTTGCTTTTTACACGACAGGATGTTATTTCGGTGGTCGACCTTGATACTTTACTGGCTGGTAAATGCGCATCGATTCTGAAAAACAAGCCTTTGGTTTTTGATGCACATGAAATATTTTATGAAGTTCCGGAATTAAATGGCAAGCCTGTCAGAAAAAAAATATGGAAACTTTTAGCCTCTCTTATTATCCCTGGCTTAAATCACTGTTACACCGTCAATCATTCTCTCAGGAAACATTATGAAGATAAATACAACACAAAATTTGGAGTTGTAATGAATGTGCCCCTTTCATATACAAATGCAGTTTCCCTCGAATCGAGAGTGAATACTAAAACATTATTATATATAGGTGCCCTAAATGCAGGCAGGGGGCTGGAATTGACGATAAAGAGCATGGTACACTTAGCCGACTATAGCCTTATAATTGTCGGAGAAGGTGATCTGAGTGCAGAACTCAGGAAGATGGCAAAACATTCAAAAGCATCTGAAAGAATACATTTTGCAGGTTTTGTTAAACCTGACGAATTATACATTTACCTGGAAAAGGCAAGTATTGGTTTAAATATCCTGATTTCTGAAAGTGAGAATTACAGGCTGTCGCTGGCCAATAAATATTTTGATTATATCCACGCAGGAATTCCTTCTGTCAGTATGAATTATCCAGAATATAATCGTATAAATCATCAATTTAAAACAGGCTATCTTTTAAATGAATTAACAACAGAAGCCTTTTGTGATGCTATCGCATATATAGAGCAACCAAACAATTATTTACGTGCACAAAAGGAATGTAAACAGGCTGTCAAGGTTTACAACTGGAACCAGGAGTCAGTTAATTTATTAAAAATTTACAATGCAATCAATGCTTAGTATCAATCTCAGCCTTTCCAGCAAGGTCAAGGAAAAAAGCATATTCAAGTGCTGTTTCATGATATCTCTGGAATCTTCCTGACTTACCGCCGTGCCCTGCACCCATATCCGTATTCAATAACAAAGGATTATCATCTGTTTTTAATTCCCTGAGTTTAGCCACCCATTTTGCAGGTTCCCAGTATTGAACCTGGCTGTCATGGTAACCCGTAGTGACAAGAAGCGGGGGATATTCTTTAGCCTCAATGTTGTCATAAGGGGAATAAGACTTTATATAATGATAGTACTCTTCAATATTCGGATTTCCCCATTCGTCATATTCTCCGGTTGTAAGTGGAATCGATTCATCGAGCATTGTTGATACCACATCAACAAAAGGTACAGCGGCAATGGCGCCTCCCCATATTTCCGGCGCCATATTAATCACTGCGCCGATCAGAAGTCCTCCGGCACTACCTCCCATACAATACAAATGATCACTGGAGGTATAATCGGCATCAATCAGATGTTTCCCTGCATCAATAAAATCTGTAAAAGTATTTTTCTTCTTTAGCATTTTGCCATCTTCATACCATTGCCTGCCCATTTCCTGGCCACCCCTGATATGCGCTATAGCAAAAGCAAAGCCCCTGTCCAATAGGGAAAGTCTAACGGAGCTGAAATAAGGGTCCATGCTATTTCCATAAGATCCGTATCCGTATAAAAGGACTGGTTGCGTTCCATCTTTTTTGAATCCTTTCTTGTATACAATGCTTACAGGAACAGAAACACCATCCCTGGCTTTTATCAATATTCTTTCCGATTGGTAGTCTTCTGCTTTAAAATCGCCGAGTACTTCCTGCTGCTTCTTCAGTTCCATTTTTCTTGACTTCATATTGAAGTCATAGGTACTTGATGGCGTTGTCAGGCTGGTATATTGCAATCGTAATTCCTCGGTATCATATTCGGGATTCACACTGGTATAAACCATATAGCTTTCCTCTTCGAAATTGACATAGTATCCTGCATCCATGTTATCCCAGGGAAGTACCTTAACCCTCGTCATACCATCTTTCCGGAGATTTATTACAAGATAATTTTTGAATATCTCCAGGCCGGTAATAAAAATATCATCCCTGTGACCGATAAACTCTTTCCAGTTATTCTTCCCGGTATTATCTTCAGAACACTTCATAACTTTGAAATTCCTGGCCTTATCTTTATTTGTAACGACATACCAGTGATCGCCATAATGAGAAATTGAATGCTCGAGATCTCTTTCCCTTGGCTGGAAGACTTTGAAATCATCATTGGGACTGTCGGCAGACACATACCTGTATTCATTTGAAACAGTAGCGTATGAGCCTATGACTATGTATTTTTTCGATTTTGTTTTGTATACATAAGCTGAAAAAGTCTCATCTTTTTCGTGATAGACTTCTACATCTTGCTCAGAGTCTGTGCCAAGTACATGTTTGAATATCTTGTAGGCACGAAGTGATTCATCTTTCCTGGTATAAAAAACTGTTTTATTGTCATTTGCCCAAACCAGGGATCCTGTTGTATTTTCAATTACATCATCCAACATTTCTCCTGACTCAAGATTTTTGAACTTAATCGTATAGATCCTGCGTGATAAAGTGTCTTCTCCGTATGACAATATTTTATTGTCAGGGCTGACAGCCAGGCCACGTGCTGTATAAAATTCAAAATCCTTAGCAAGTTCATTTACATCCAGAAGCATTTCTTCATTTGCTTCCAGTGTTTGCTTCTTCCTTGTATATATAGGGTATTCCATGCCCTCTTCAAATCGTGTCAGGTAGAAATACCCGTTGCGGAAGTAAGGTACAGACATGTCTGTTTGCTTTATCCTTCCTACAATTTCGTCGTACAATTTTTCCTTAAAGTCATCGAGATGACTTGTCATATCCGAAGTGAATTTGTTCTCGGCTTCGAGGTATTCTACGACGTCAGATGTTTGTTTATCAGGATTTTTAGCAGCTTTTTGTTCATCACTCAATTTCATCCAGTAATAGTTGTCAATTCTGTCATCACCGTGTTTTGAGTGAGTATAGCTTTCTTTTTTTGCTTGTGGAGGTGCGATGTTTTCCAAATTCTTCATTGTCACTTGCGAGGGTTTGTTATTCTCAGTACAGCAAATAAATATTGTTGTGCAAATTAAGGCAGTTACAGTTAAGACTCTTTTATTCATGGTAAGAAAATGTTGTTAAATATATAAATAGCTTGACATATTAGAATAACTCATATAAATGAAAAAATTATATTTGCCATTCAGTGAAATTACGAAGTCTACAAATAAAAGGGTTTAAAAGTTTTGGAAACGAGACTACAATTCATTTTAATGATGAAATTATCGGTATCGTAGGTCCAAACGGATCAGGTAAATCCAATATTGTTGATGCGATCAGGTGGGTGCTTGGTGAGCAAAAAAGCAAGGAACTGCGCCTTGAGAAAATGGTTGACGTCATTTTCAATGGTACCAAAACAAAAAGGAAAGCAGGGATGGCGATGGTCTCCATGATTTTCGAAAATTCACGCAAACTTATTCCTGTTGAATTTGACCAGGTGAAAATCAGCCGGATTCTCTATGATACAAATGACAGTGAATACCGGATTAATGATGTTCCATGCAGGCTTAAAGATGTCAGAGACCTGTTCATAGATACGGGAATTGGATCAAACAGCTATGCTATTATCGAATTAGGTATGGTCGATGACATCCTGGTAGACAAGGATCATTCGAGACGAAAAATGTTTGAACAGGCGGCTGGTATTTCCAAATACAAAACCAGGAAAAGAGAAACACAGCTTAAATTAAAGAATACACAAAACGATCTCGACAGGGTAGAAGACATACTGTTTGAACTGCGTTCAAATATGAAATCCCTGGAACGCCAGGCACGGAGAACAAAAAAGTATTATGAGCTGAAAGATGAATATAAGAACCTCTCTGTCAAAAAAGCCATACTTAACCAGGGGGAGGCCATTGACAAAGAGAAGAAGTATAAAGAAGAGCTATCAAGGGAAAATGAGGCATTGGTAAAAATCACCTCAGAAATCAGTGCACTTGAAGCAGAAGTAGAAAAGATCAAGAAAGATAACCTGGATAATGAACAGTCTTTAAGTCACAAGCAAAAGGAATTTAACAGCATTGTGGATAATGTCCGCACTGGTGAGAGTCAGAAGGAAATTAAGAAACAGAATATATCATTCCTTGACCAGAATATAAAAAGAGAAAATAACAACCTCCAGGAATATATTTCAAATCTGTCCGGTATAGACACCCTGGTACAAGACAAGGATACCGAGCTGAAAGTGCTTTTAGAAAACGGGCTGGAGCTTGAAAAGAAATATATCGATACCAAATCAAGGTTCGAAGAAGTTGAATTGGAAAGGCAGAATATCCAGGGAGCTACCAATGAGGAGATTTCCGCTCTAAAGGAACTTGAAGATCAGAAATTTCAACTTGAAAAATCAATTATTGAATTATCAAGTCAATCAACCAATTATAGCCATAATCGAAATCAGGCACTTGAAGAGAAAGAGAAACAGGAAAGAATTCACGAGGAACTACAAAAGAAATCATCGGAAATCAATTCTGAACTTGAAGAAGTCAGGAACCGATTGGAGAACCTGAGAAATAAAAAGGAATCTCTTGAAAGTGACAAACAGGTTTTGCTTGACAAGATAGATGATGAAAAAGAAAATCTTCGTGTCCTGAACAGGAAACTGGATGCTCATACCAACGAGCACAGGCTCCTGAAAGACATGGTGGATAACCTTGAAGGATTTCCGGAATCAGCGAAATTCCTGGTAAAGGAATGGAAAGGGTCCAGGCCACTTTTGTCTGATATAATTGAATGTCCTGATGAATACCGACCCGCTATTGAATCCTACCTGGACGCCTACCTGTCCTACTTTATCCTGGATAGTGTGGAAGAAGCAAGAACATCTATCAATCTGCTAAAGCAAGCACAGAAGGGTAGATCTCAATTCTTTATCCTGTCTTCCTTCCATGACAAAGTAAGCAATACGCAGGTGCTTTATGACTTTCATGGATTGCCCGCCCTTGAGGTCGTTAAATGTGAAGAAAAATATAATTCTCTGGTTCACTTCCTGTTACAAAATGTTGTCCTGGTAGAAGACGAGGAAGTTTTGAAATCTGATATGCTTGATGAAGATGTGACTTACCTTTCCAGGAACGGAACAACAAACAGAACAAAACATGTGATTAGTGGAGGTTCTGTCGGACTTTTTGACGGCAAGCGAATTGGAAGGAAATCAGAAATAGAAAAACTGCTCAAATCCATTGAACGCACACAATCCGAGATTACCAAATCCGAGAAAAATATTGCAGACAAGAATTCAAGAATTAACGCATTATTCGATGCAGACTATGACCAGTTAATCAACGAAACCATCACAAAACGGAACACACTGGAAGTTAAAAGTGCTGAAATGGCGATCCAGCTATCTTCAGCCCAACAACAAATATCCAGCCTCCTGGATCGTATATCATTTTACGAAAATGAAGATAAACTCGGGATGAACCAGGTAAAGCTCCTGGAGTCAAGCTTGACGAAACTGGCAGAACAGATAGGCACAAAGAAAAACCAGCTTGATAGCCAGGCTGGAAGTATTGAGAATATCACCAGGAGATACGCCGAGATCAATGCATTATATAACGAAACACAATTGATTTGGGTCAAGCATCAAAATGATATCAAGAACCTGCAAAACGAAATATCATTTCGGCATCAACAACATCAGGAATTGCTTTCTAAAAAAGAAGGGACACTTCTGGAAATTGAAACCCTCAGGGAAAACAAAAAGAAAAATGAAGCTGAATTAATTGAAATTGAAAACAGGCTTCTTGAAAGCTACAAGATCAAAAAAATAAAACAAGAAGAACTCAACCATTCAGAGCAAGCTTTCTTTTCAAACAGGTCTGTAGTCAATGAGAAGGAAGAATTACTTCGAGAAAGGAATAGGAAGTTCCAATCGTTACAATTATCCATCAATGAAATAAAAGACAAGTTAACCGGTGTTGAATTTGAATTAAGGTCTGCGATAGAAAGACTTAAAATTGAGTTTAATATCGATTTAAAATCTCTTTCGCGAGAGGAATATGTTGTCGAAGATGACGAGGTGGATGCTTTAATGGAAAGATATGAGAAGATTAGAAAGCGATTGGATAATTATGGTGAGATTAATCCATTGGCTGTGGAAGCTTATGATGAGATCCTCGGGAGGTTAGAAACAATGCAGAGCCAGAGAGATGATATCCTTGAAGCACGTACTTCGCTTGAAGAGACCATAAAGGAAATTGATAATGATGCGACACAAAAATTCCTTGATTCATTCTACAAGGTGAAAGAGAATTTCAAGATGGTATTTCGATCGTTGTTTTCATCTGAAGATGATTGTGATCTTGTTTTATTTAATGCTGAGCATCCACTTGAATCTGATATCGAAATTATAGCCAAGCCTAAAGGAAAACGACCAAAGGTCTTGAACCAGCTATCCGGTGGTGAGAAAACACTCACTGCAACAGCCTTGTTGTTCTCCCTGTATCTTCTAAAGCCGGCACCATTTTGTATTTTTGATGAGGTAGATGCTCCACTGGATGATGTAAATATTCAGAAGTTTTCGAAACTAATCCGGGATTTTGCTGACGAATCTCAATTCATCATTATTACTCATAATAAATCGACGATGGCTGCCATGGACCTCCTATATGGAGTCTATATGCAGGAACAGGGGATATCTGGTGTTACCCAGGTTGATTTCAGGGAATATGAACACGATGAGATCTTTCAGAATGTGAGTTTATAAAAAAAAAGAGCCCGCCGAAGCGTGCTCTTTATTCTTGTGGTTTTAACAGTCGCAAGATCTAACTAACGATTAAGTAACCTACTATTTTCAAATACTGTGCCAATAGTTAAAATAATTTTATTCCTACATTAAATATTAGTCTTTTTGGGCTTTCTGAAAAATTGAAATCTTCACCTCCTACAGTCACATGATCGCCAAATTCAGAAAAGTTTCCTTCATATTCCAGGCCCAGGTTAACATTGCCAAGGGTGAATCCCAGGCCAGCTCTCCAACCATAGGTAGCTGTCTTGAATCGTTCATCATACCCGTCAAAATCGAATAGATCAGATGCATGGTCCAGGTTAAGATGGGCTACAGGGCCAAGCATAGCATCAAGGAATAGTACTTTAAATCCTACCAACAGCGGAATATCCAGGTTTGTAAAACTTTCTTCTTTGATGACATCTATGATCTGATCATCACTGTCATTGATTATATATTCAACATTCGTGGAATGCAGCATGAGTCTGGGTTCGAGAAAAAAACCTGCGAAGTTTATTTTT
Source organism: Saprospiraceae bacterium (assembly GCA_013042795.1). The sequence continues at coordinate 8,311 of JABDPK010000141.1, forward strand.
GTATAAATCCCACCCTGGAATCCAAGCTTAGCATCTGAAAACTTTATAGACCCTTCATTATTTGGAAAGATAATATCTGTTGGATCAGAGAGCTCAAATGAATGGACTCCCAGTTTGATACCAAAGTCAATCTGACTCAAAAGCGTGTTATTGAGCATACTTAAAAATAAGATCGCTATCAATGATATATTTTTCATACTTTATGGTTTTTATATAAACACAACGTATAGTTTAGCTGCTAAATGTATGCCAATCATATTTTAATGATATTTTAAGATGTTAATCAAAGAGGTAGAATTTATTGGAAGTTTTGAACATGAAAGCCAGTGCCCAAAGACGAATCTGCCGGAATATGCTTTTATTGGTCGATCAAATGTGGGGAAATCATCCCTGATCAATGCCCTGACCGGACGTAAAGATATTGCCAGGATTTCATCAACACCTGGTAAAACACAGACCTTAAATTACTTTTTAGTCAATAATTCATGGTACCTCGTTGATCTGCCTGGTTATGGCTATGCTAAAATCTCAAAAACGAAAAGAGAAAAATGGCGTAAAATGATAGATCGGTACCTTTCCTTGCGAAAATCGCTGTATTGTGTCATCTCTCTTATCGATGCCAGACACGAATTGCAAAAAAAAGATCTGGAATTCCTGGATTGGCTGGGAGAGAACAGGGTACCTTTTGCTATTGCCTATACGAAAATTGATAAAGTAAAAAAGTCGCAAAGAGAAAATAATATCAGTAAAATCAGGAATGAATTGTTGAAATACTGGGAGGAATTACCTGCCCAATTTGCAACAAGTGCACATGATAATATCGGAATTAAGGAGATTTTAGATTTTATTGAGGAAATAAATAATAATTGATCAATTTTGTGTCAAGATGACCAAAAATTCTGAGAACCTTTCACATATCATACCTACTATTGAAGATTGGCCCATCAGTCAGTTTTCACAGGATAGAGACGAGTTCATACAGAGGCTGATTGATTACACTATGAACAGGTTGCTTCAATCCAACAGCAATCCTTATGAGATATTGAGTAAGACATTGTACCTGGAAAGACAGCGGGTGAAAAATAATCCATGGGCCGTTGATCCCCAGGATGAGAAGATATACCTTAAAACACTGACAAAGGAACTTGAAGACACTAAGAATGCAGAAGATCCGGCACAGGAAGAGTTGAAGATTCTCAGAAGGCTCGTACACAGGTATTCAGAAGAAATAATCGGGTTTTTTCTGCCAAAAACACACCGCTTTGCCAGGCGTTTTCTCACTTCGTTTTTCAAAAGAATATTCAATAACGGATGGGGTAGAGGTCAGAGATGGATATGGGGTAACAAAAAGGATCTGCTGAGGAAAATCAAGGTAGATGGACATGTAGAAGAGTTAAGAGCTTTATTTGAAAAAGGCACGGTAGTGATAGTCCCAACTCATTATTCCAATCTTGACTCAATTATGATCGGTTATGGACTTGATATGAAGGCCAGTATTCCGGCTTTTGCTTATGGCGCCGGCCTGAATCTTTACGACTACGAGATCCTGGCGTATTTTATGAATCGACTGGGTGCGTATAGGGTAGACCGGCGTAAAAAGAACCCAATCTATCTTGAAACCCTTAAAAGTATGGCAAGCCTGTCGCTGATAGAAGGCTTAAACCATATATTTTTCCCCGGCGGCACACGGTCAAGGTCAGGTGCAATTGAAGATAAACTCAAATTAGGCTTGCTTAATTCTGTAATAGATGCTCAAAGACATTGTATTGTAAATGATATTGATCAGAAGATCTTTGTTATTCCACTTGCTCTTGGATATCATTTCGTATTTGAAGCATATGGCTTAACCAACCAGCACCTGAAAATTATCGGCAGGGAGAAATTTACAAGAAAGAGAAAAAGTGATTCCATTCTGAAAACCATACTTACATTCCTGAGGTTACTCCGACGACATGATTCCGAAGTTTACCTTTCATTTGGAAGACCAATGGATGTACTCGGCAACTATGTAGACAAGGATGGTGAGAGTTATGATGAACGAGGAAAGAAACTAAATATAGAAAAGTACTTCTCATTAGAGGATGTGCCTAATCAGGATACACAAAGAGAATCTGTCTATACACGGATACTCGCCGAAAAGATCGTACATAGTTTTAAAGCTGAGAATATAATTCTCTCCAGTCACTTGCTGGCGTTCGTGGTATTTAACATCATTAAGAATCAGAACCCTGAACTGGACCTGTTCGACCTTTTAAAAATTTCCATCAAGGAAATCAGGATTCCAATTGAAGACGTTGTTGATCTGATAGGGTATTATCAGAAGATCCTGAATGAGAAATACAAGCAAGGGGAGGTTAAACTTTCGGAACCCTTGAAAGAGGATGCAATGGGTTGTTTTAAAGACGGGATGAGAAATGTAGGTATATATCATACAAGAAAAGTTCTTAAATTAATGGACCGAAAACATGTAGGAACTGAAGATCTTAGATTGCTTTATTATTATCACAATAAGATGAAGCACTACGAACTACCTGTTGACCGCCCTAACCTGAATGAGATTATACACACAGACCAGTTATAAACGAGCGATTGAACAATTATATAATATATGATCTTGAAGCCACCTGCTGGCTGGGAAGACCACCAAAAGGATTAAATGAGGTGATCGAGATTGGTGCCGTCCGTATCAATGCCTATGGCGATGTACTTGGAAGATTTGAACGGTTTGTGAAGCCAACGATCAATCCTTTGTTATCCGGTTTTTGTAAAAAACTAACATCTATTTCGCAGCAACAGGTCAATAGTGCACAAACTTTTGACCGGGTTGTAATTGAATTTATGGAGTGGGGGGATTTGTTTAATGAAGAGACTTATGTCTGCTCATGGGGTAACAATGATAAAAAGCTTCTAAATGATGATTGTCATTTACATAATATTGACACTGATTGGTTGGATAATTATGTAAATCTCAAGGATCAATATGACAGGTTAAAACATAACGGAAACAGTCATGTGAAAGGAACCTTAAAGAAAATTGTGATCAGGGAAGGATTTGAATTTACAGGTATTCAGCACAGGGCAATATCGGATGCCGAAAACCTGGCCAAGATATTCCTCAAGTATTTTGATGAGTGGACATTTGTTTGAAAATAAAATAGGCTGCTTTGATAGTCAATTATCTTAAGTTTATCTAAAAATTATAGATTCACGAACCTTTAGTATGAATTTTACCTTAAGTATGTTATAAACAATAAAATCACGTTAATGAAAAATATCAAATTACTACTATTTACAATGCTGGGTCTGATGACCATGCCAGCTTTCAGCCAGAATGTATTATCTGAAGGAAGTATCAAAATGGAAATTACAGAGATAGATTCCGATAATGAACAAATGGCAGCTCAACTGGAAATGTTAAGAGGTACAGCCACTGAATACTTTTTCAATGAAGAAAAATCGCTTGTATCTGCAGATATGATGGGTGGAATGATTACCATGAAATCTCTTGTCAACAATGCGGATGAACATCTGACTTTTCTTTTTGATGCCATGGGCCAAAAAATGATGGTTAAGAGCACTAAAGAAGACAGAAAACAATTTGAAGAAGAGCAAAACGAAGCTATGGAAGGTGTTGAAATCGTATACGATGAGAGCTCAACCAAGGAGGTTTTAGGATATAAGTGTATAAAAGCTACACTAAGTGGAGAAGAAGTGCCATTAGGCTTTGAAATGTGGGTTGCACCTGATATTAAAGCCAGCAATAAGCTGATCCAGGGAATGCAGGCTTTCGAACTGAAAGGCTTTCCGCTTGAATATGTCCTTGAAATGGACGAATTCTCTATGACCTTTGCTGCTACTGAAGTATTGAAGACTGTGGATGCCGAAGTGTTCAAGCTGAAAACTGATGGTTATAAGGAAATGACATTTGAGGAGTTTCAGACTCAAATGGGCTCGATGGGTGGAGGAATGGGCTTCTGATGAAGTCTCAATTCTTAAAGAATTAATAATTTAAGGTGCATGTTTTTCATGCGCCTTTTTTTTTGAAATATCTGTCATAGCAAGCTACAATATCACTTATGTTGTATTTTTTCCTAAGGTGCTGATTAACAGCAGTATAGTCATATAAGCTTAAAGTAAGTAAGGCATTCCTGGTCTTTTCGATAAACTGATCTTGTCCATGATAAAAGCAGTAATCAAATCCAGCAGGTAAGTGTTCCTGATAGACCATTTTTTCAGGTAATACAGGCTGCAAACCACAGAACAGGGCTTCAATAACACTGATTCCAAGAAAGTCGTGTTCGGACGACACAGGTAGTATATGCGAACCTTTAATCAGCTGGATGTATTCCTCATAGCTTTCTGCATAACCGAAGTAATCAAACAATGAAGGGAAGCGTTCATAAAATTCAGTGATATGTTTTGGTGTGTTTTCATGATTTTGTCCCAGGAACCTGATTTTGAATTTGATTCCTTTATCAGCAAGATTCCTGCACATGTTTAAAAACAGGTCAGGTCTTTTATCATATTCCCATCTGTGATTCCATAATAATACGGGTAAATCAGATTTATGATCCAGAGCTGGTTTTATACTTTCAATTAATTGAAAATCAATACCTAAGGGTATGACATCTGATTTAGATAAAAGGGTAGATTCAAGCATATTGTACTTGTAATCCGGAAGCCTGGTCATCAATTCAATGGCTGCTGCTATAAAACTTTTCCTATGGTACTGAGAATTGAATAAAACAGCATCAGCTACAAGACAGGATTTCAGATTAATGAATCCATAATGTTTTTCCTGATTGTTAGAATCACGATCCAGTTTAGAGACAGGATATGTCAGCTGATTTTCATGCATATAGTATAAAAAAGGGATATCATGCCATTCCTTACTTAACAAGCCCTTTAGAAAGCCTAGATCAAGCATACTGCTGCAAACAACCAAATGCGGTAATTCTTTCCTGGAACTCATTACTTCAGATAAGTAGATAGCAGATCCTTCCATACGCCATTTCCAGAATCTACCAGGCATAGTGATTAGTTCGATTGTGTGATCACTATGGTTAATAATATCGTCAGCCCATTTTTTATGAGATCCGGTATAATAGGGTTCCAGTATTAATATATTCAGCTTCAATAGAAAAAAGTGTACGCCAAAGTTACAAATCAATCAATAGAGGAAAGTCTCTAATCCTATTTAACATAATATAAATTATAGGAAAAATATGGAGATTGGAATATGATCGATTGAATCTGTTAATTAATACAATTAAAGTGCATTGACTAAATCCAATTTAAAAGAACGAAGACTATGTTTCCAGGATTGAAAAAGAAAAATTAAATGATAGATTGGAATGTAAATAATGATTCATTTTCTTTTGGTATGAGCATAAAAAAAAACTAGTGCCGAGTACAGCTACCCAGACACTAGCCAATCATTATAGAACAACTTCCATTAGTATTCCAAATATACAATAATTCAGTTAGTTTGTAAATACATTTTGAAAAATAAATTTTTGTAAAAATAAAAAGTCAGATTTCTAATGAAAT
>JABDPK010000188.1 GCA_013042795.1 Saprospiraceae bacterium
GAAGAAGCCATGCATATTATGAAAGACCTCATAGACTTGAATAAAGAAGACAAACTGGGTCTTGAGGAAAGGGGGTAGGTTTTAATGCTCTAATGATTTAATGTTCTAAGGTCACAAATCTGTTTTGAAGACATTATGGCATTATATCATTGTGGCATTAACATCGTCCATTCCTAAGAAAGGTTGTCACATTTGGTTAATTAATACTGATATAAGTTGTTATGTAAAATAAGGCATTAAGGCATTAAGGCATTAAGGCATTATTTCATTGTGGCATTGTGGCATTAAGACATTAAATCATTAATCACACAACACTCCATACCAGGAATATCCCAAATCCTATGAGGATGACACCGGATATATTGGTGACCCAGTTTATATGATGGGGAGTGAGCCATTTTTTCAGAAAATGGGCCAGGAAAACCTTTCCTGAATCCGACACAATAATGACAAGGAGTATCGTTCCAAGAAATAAGAGAGATTCAAATCCTGATATCTTGCGGCCAATTATATAGGTTGAAATTACACCCATCCAGAATACAAAAGTGAATGGGTTGACTGTATTTACAAGAAAACCTTTAAGCCAGAATCCAAAATAGTTTTTAATACTGTATTTTATCTTTTTGTATTCCAGTTGCGGTTTCTTTATCAATAAAACCAATCCAAAACCAAGAAGTACGATGGCACCGGATAATCCCATCCAGAAGGTGAAAAACTCACTATGGATTAAATTTTCAATCGATTTAATAAAAAAATAGAAGACATAAACGAACAGGAAATCACTTATCCAGATGCCTAAGCCTACAGTTAAGCCCGGTCTGATACCTTTTTCAATTGAAGTTTGAGTTAATGCAATAAAGATAGGGCCGAGGGAAACAGCCAGTAATAAGCCAAAGATCAAACCTTCAAGGACAAATGACATCAGGTATATATAGTTGCAACAAGTTTTCTGGGTCCGCCATGGTTCCGGAATTCACATAGGTAGATTCCCTGCCATGTTCCTAAGTCCAAGTTAGAATTAATAATTGGAATAGAAACAGAACTTCCGACGAATGAGGCTTTTACATGGGCAGGCATATCGTCTGGTCCTTCCAATGTATGCCTCAGAAAGGGAAGATTCTCAGGAACTACATGGTTCATGATACTTTCAAAGTCTGTGAGAACATCAGGATCTGCATTTTCATTAATGCTTAGGCCGGCAGAGGTATGTTTAATGAACAAATGTAAAAGTCCCTGATCCGGTAATACCAGCTTTTCGAGAATTTGTCGTGTAATGATATGGAATCCTCTTGGGAATGCTGGCAGCCTTATATCATAATGCTTGATCATCAGATTATTTTAATATGCCGGGTTGGATATACTGGGACATTGCAGCTGACCAAAATATCTCATTAAGCCAATACTTAAGATATATATAACATCATTGTTTTTACCATTACCTCTTTGCAAACCCGGACTGACAAATTCACTGTTTTCGGCTTTATTGGATAATTGGACAGCAACCGGACCTCTTAGTGTTTCAAGACCCACGAATTCAGGATAAGTGCCACTTACATCATCAATATAATCACTAACCAGTTTCCGGCCCGTGATCTGCGTATTGATACTCCAGTCTTTATTAAGGTCCCATTTAAAACCAAAGCCATACAAAAAAGCAGCTGATACCAGGTGATATTCACTATTGATGAATTGTCCTTCAGTTCCAAAATCTCTCAAAGCATAAGTTGTACCATCCAGATCAGTTTTAGGGTTGAACTTCATGATAGAAAATCCTGTAAAAAGGTATGGGGTGTAGTAATTGTCTTTGCTTCCATGTTTGTATGGGAAAAAATTGAATTCAAGAGAAGCATTGAAATCAAAAGTATTTGATCTGAAATCCAGGTTCCTGTTCTTTTCAAAAAAGTTATTTGAATTGGCGTCTGAAGCGGATACATGAGCAAATTGAAAACCTCCGGATATTGACAATCGTTCATTGAAATTCTGTCTGGCTTTTAGTCCCAAAGCAAATCCGGGTTTTGACAGATCGTAGGATGTGTTCAAGTCACCGAAATACCAGGCCATCCCGATATCTCCCCCTAGTTCCAGACCTTTTTGAGAATAAACATTGGTCAGACAAGAAAATGCAATGATAATGATGATAAAATGTTTCCGCATGTGCAACCGCAATAGTCGATATTAAACGATCAAATTGTCGCTTATGTTATGTGAAAATTAATTATAGTATAATGCTTTGTTTTTTCAAATTCGTTGTACCAATCTGCTTAATAGGAACAGCAAAAGGAAGATCAAAGGTACGATTATTAGCAGTGTTCTGTTTTTTGAAGCGGATTTTTTAATATTGAAATAAACTGGTTCTGCATATATGTTCTGGCCATATATATCATCCCTGACTTTGGCAGTCAAAATATAGGATCCGGGTTCTGCATTATTCAGTTTGAATACAGCTTTATTGTACCATTGTGAAGAGTTTCCTGATTGACTTCCCAGGTGAAATGTATATTGTATTTCATCCGACCAGTGATTGGAATGATCAAATTCAAATTCAAGTGGTAGGTCATTGAAATTGAACTCAAGTTTGTTTTGAGTATCCCATATAGTATTGTTTTGAGTACTAATCTTTTCCAGTCTTAGTTTGGGTGTATTATTGTTCATTTCTCCTGACAGTTCGACCTTTGCCAGTAGTTTTGAAGAATTAACCCAAAGGGTATTATTGTCAAAAAGATGCAATTCACCATCAGACAAAAGGTCGTTTAAGGGATGTACATTAATTATTGTTAATTCCTCCTTGACTAAGTCATCCAGTTGGAGATAAACAATTGATTTGCTTGATAATAATATTAACTGATTTTCATTTCTAAGAATATCAAGAATCTTCAACGGAGAAAGATCAATTGAATAAGACTTGTTTTCCCTGATATTATAAATCCAAATAGCATTTTCTGTAAACGTAAACAGATTGGTATTGTATTCAAACTGGTTGGTCGATTCAGGGAATTTACTATTCTGGTACACTGGCAAAATTTCCAAAAAGGAATCTCCATCCAATTTGTAAATCGAATTCTCGGCATATGCAAAAGTACCATGATTTGATTGTGATATTTTGTAGTAATTATCTGGTTTATTGCTCAGCAATTCGTAATCATTACCATTCAGCTCATAAATATTTTTATTTGTACTGACATAAGTTCTATTATCAATTTCATTGATACTTTGAATTCTTTCATTATCAGGAAACCGAAAATTACCGAGATTGGAAGCCGTTTTTCTGTCCAGTTTTATTCCTGTGTCATTATTGAATACCAATACTGTATTTCCTTCCTTTGTTCGTATGACATCTTTAGGTGCTTTTTTACGCGGATTCAAAAGCCATTTATTGGCGTCAGGACTAAATCTGTATACCTGTGTTCCATCACTGTGATATACATTATTACGAATTTCGTAAAAGGACAGTTTGTTTGCTTCCTTATTGTTCGGCACATATTTGTCCACAGGAGATTCCGTAAATGCAAAGAGCTTCTTCTTACTCAAAAGCCACAGATTTTCCTGGTGATCAAAATGCAATGCCACCCATTCATCATCAGGATCCAGTTCAATATCCAGAATTTCCAATTCCGAGGGTGAACCCCTGAGAATCTTCCCTGGGGTGAGGAAGTAAAAACCGGAATCATTCCCGCTTTCTATTTCCAGAACCGGGTCTGAGCCAATTTTTCCTTTGAGTGAAAATCTTTTTAATTCATTATCGTTTATAACAGATATTCCGCCTTTGTGTCCAACGATAACACCATTTGATATTGGGCAGAGGGATGTGCATTGGTTATCAAATAATCCATCCTCAGAAGTGAAATGCCGTTTATTCCCTGTACTATCGATTTTGTAAACGCCAGTGCTATAATTCGATAGCCAGAGATTGTTTGATTCAGAGCACAAATCCCAATAGGCACTTTGATCATTTTCTAAGGATACAATTTCTTCCCAACTGTTATTTTCAAATCTTCTTAAAGTACTATCAATTTGATATACCTTGTTTTGATGTAATGTAGCTGATTTGATGTCGCTGTTTCCCGAGAAATATTTTATTTCCCTGTTTTTGTCAACACGGGACAAACCACCTTGAAGTGATGGATAAGTTAAAAGTTGCTGATTCCTGTTGTATTTGTTGGATGAGAGAGCTATCGCCATACTATTCTCCGAGACTAATTGGATTTCACCATGTATGAATCTGTAAATACCATCCGAACTGACAATATGAATACTGCTGTTATTTATAGTCGCCAGGTCAAGTATTTCACCGGGAATATTAAGATCTATGGTTTTAATTGATTGTGAATGAGCAAGGGAGGATACGACAACGCATACTAATAGCCATACGGCTCTATTCATCAATAACCAGGTGTACATGTCTCAAATATAACATGGACACATGAACAAATCTTCAGGAATGGGCTATAATCCTGCTTTTTGACTGATGTCTAACATTTTATCTATGCAAGCCCTGCCCTGATCGATGACCCATTGAGGAAGAATGATCTCCGGTTCACCATATTTCATTGACAAATACAGTTTTTCCATTGTATTCCTTTTCATGTGTGGACAATCGTTGCACGCACATGTATTGTTTGGTGGCGCAGGAATAAATGTTTTATCAGGACTGTGTTTTTCCATCTGGTGTATAATACCTGCTTCGGTGGCAACTATAAATGTTGTGGCTGGATTTTCTTTTGTAAATCTTAGTAATCCACTTGTGGATCCGATATAGTCAGCTTTTTCCAGGATATGAGGTTCGCATTCAGGATGTGCAATAAATTTGGCTTCAGGATATTGCATCTGCAGTTTTGTTATCTTTTCGTTTGAAAAGATTTCGTGAACCATACATGTGCCATTCCATAGTTTGAGGTCTCGCCCGGTCTTTTTCATCAGATACATACCAAGATTCCGGTCGGGAGCAAAAATAATTCCCTTTTCTTCCGGGATACTTTCAATGATATGCACAGCATTTGTAGAAGTGCAACATATATCGGTCAGGGTTTTTAATTCTGCAGTACAGTTAATATAGCTTACAACAACATGGTCAGGGTATTTTTCCTTATACTTTCGGAATATTGGAGCCGGACAGCTATCTGCAAGAGAACAACCCGCCTTCAGATCGGGTAAGACAACTTTTTTAGAAGGGTTCAGGATTTTAGCCGTCTCTGCCATAAAATGAACGCCTGCAAATACTATCATATCAGCTTTTGTACGCTCAGCCATTTGAGATAAACCAAGGCTATCACCTACATAATCAGCAATATCCTGAATTTCGGATTCCTGGTAATAATGCGCCAGAATAATGGCATTCTTTTCTTTCTTGAGATTTTCAATTTCTTTCTCAAGGTTTATCGTAGGATCGACTTCTATATCCAGATAGCCGGTTTTAATAAGATTCTTTTTGGCAAGAGCAAGTTCATTATTTGACATAGACTTCTTTTTTCATTTAATAAGACGTAAGAATTCCTGAAATGGTTCGAATTTAGAAAGAGAAAAGCAAATTTGGAATGAAATCACTGTCATTATACATTTTTAATGTGTTTTTAAGAAAACCATTGACGTATAACTTTAGAGGAAATTAAATTATTTAGGCAGATGATTAAAGAATATTTTTCATTCCCATAGTATATTTAGAAAGTCTTTAAAAATCACTGAAAATATGTTGTAATTACTTGATAATAAAGAGATTATAATTAATTGTAATATGAAATTTATAAATATTTTTTTATTTTAGCGGGACGTAAGTAGCCCTAACGCTTACTACGACTTTAACACCCTTAATGAATCAGAGTCAATGAAACCAAATTGCACTCTGATTTTTTTATTCCCATCCTGCATTATTAATTTTCTTATAAAGATTATACGAATAAATAAGTAATTGATAATCATAATATTACATATGTATTATATTTTATATGTATGATAATTTTTGTCATTTTCCATAATTTGTGTTTTTATTCAGACCATTATCCCCGTCATCCAGATATGGTTTCTCATCTGTTTTCCAGGATTTGATTTGCTAAATCCCGGGTTTACTATTCGATATCCTCCAAAACTTATAAGATTTTCCTTTTAAAAGGAGATTGATGAATCAATGAAATATTCATCAATAATTAAACTAGGCATGTTAATTGCTGCATAGAAAATTGAAGAAGTACTATTAAAACCTGAAAGTTCTGCCTGGGTGTATGCCTGAGGCGGATAACGGGCTATTCTTATTTGGGCATTCCTGAGAGAAATGTACAAGTTAAGGATAGTTTTTAATGTGCTAAAAATTAAGATAATAACGAATCCCGATTTCATGAGAAATTACCGATTTCACCAAACTCTTTCAGTGTTGCTACTGCAACTCTGTTTTATTTCTGTAGTACATGCTCAACTAGAAGTCAATCCATCCAGTCAATATTGCGTTTGCAATAATGACCAAAGTTCCAATGGAGCCGGTGATGGGACATTCAGTGAAAGCCTCATCTTTGATGGTCCATGCGGACTGACTGTTTTTACAGGTTCCGGGTCCAGCCCGGCATCCCTTGCATCTTTGCCATTGACAGTTTCTGCACCGGATCCCATGACTGGCCTTTGTCAATATTCTATAAATTTCAATCACCAGGATGGCGTTGGATATGATATTTGTCTGACTGATGCCATGGGTAACCCGATAACCGGTTCTGGATCAGGAATGCCTATTTGTGTTTCAAATGTTTGTGTATACCCCGAAATCAATGAACCATTTTTTGGACCATTATGCGATACAGACGACCCAATAGAAAACCTTGATGCTATAATTACAGAAGTAAACGGTTATGCCGGGTTGACTTCAGTGACAGTCAATGGAAATTCAGACAATACATTTGATCCTGATCTACTTGGACCAGGTACCCATACAATTTTATGGACATTTACTGGTTCCGGAACTGGCCCTTGGGCCGGACCGATGACCGGATCGGGAGTTGGAGCTCCTATTGGAACTGTTATGGATCCTGGATTTCCGGGATGTACCACCTCATATAGTCTGGATGTCGATGTTTATGATACACCTACCCTGGTTGTATCTTCATGTAATTGTGATTATGATCCTAATACCGGAAATATCGGAAGCCAGGTTGATTTTGTGGTTACAGGTGGATCAGGCTCTTATACAGTCTCAACCAGCAATGGGACATTAAGCAATATAAATCCGGTAACAGGTGTGGCTGAAACTCTTTATCTCGGACCAGGAGGCGGCGCCTATACAATAACGGTCAATGATGCAAATGGATGCTCTACAGACTATACTTCCGTCTGCGGGGATTGTTATTTTGATTTGAATATCACTGATCCATGTGTTTGTAAAAACAATCAGTCTTATAATGGTTCAGGCGATGGTACCTTTGGAGAGATCATAGACATTCATGGTCCAACAGGACTGGATTTGATTGTCGGAACAGGAAGTACCGGGCTGATCGGTTATACTGTTGGTTCACCGATTCCGGAAGTTCTACCCGGAACGTACAGGTTGAATTTCGAGCATACTGATCTGCTAGGATATACAGTCTTTATTGAGGCTGAAGTAGCAGGAATAACTGTTCCGGTACTTGATAATGCAGGTTCGCAGTTGACGATCAGCAATACTTGTCAATATCCTGTAATCACGGAACCTCAGCTTGATATTACAGACTTTTGTTTCAATGGATCGCCACTGGTGTTCAATGGTGACGAAGTCACAGAAATAAATGGCTTTAGTGGATTTGTCCAGGTGTATGTTGGAGGAGTCACTACCGGTACACTAATTACCGAATTTGATCCTGCTCTATATCCAAATGGTATTTATGAACTGGTCTTCCTGTTTAGCGGTGACTTTGTGGACAATGTATCAAACGGAACGGATCCTGCATTCCCAGGTTGCCAGACTACAACAAAGATCCAGGTTGGTGTTGGCGGAGGCGGAGCCATAGCTTGCAACAATCATGTCAACGTAAGCCTGGATAATAATTGTGAGGCCGCTTTTGAATGGTATACATTACTTGAAGGAGATTATATACCGAATGTATTCGAGGCAGAATTCACAGATGATGCAGGAAATATAATTCAGGAAGAAGATATACCATTATATGTCGGTACAATTATCAACTATTCAATTATAGATATGTGTAATGGCAATAGTTGTTGGGGTACTATGAGTATCGAAGATAAATCTGTACCTGAACTGGATTGTGACTGCCCTGTGGGAGGAGAAGACTTTGATAATGACGGTATTGTTGACGGATATTCAGAAGAATGTACGCGAAGTTGCTATGAATTACCATTGATAAAGGACAAGTACTGGGATAGATTGAGAGATGAGATTATTTCAGAGGATCTGGGAGATTTCATTGACGACCATGTAACCAGTATATGTGATGATGTGACAGAGGATGCTATAAGTTTTTATGATGTATTTGAAGACCTTGAATGTGGGGGATCTTTATTGCGAAGAACATGGACCGTCAGTTATGATAAAGGAAATGGCCATGCCGGGTCAGTAAGCTGTACGGAGGAATATTTCTTTAAACCTTTGGATATCAATGAAGCTGAACTGGCTGCTATTGATCCGTCCTCTGGAATTATTAATCCTGTTGAAAACAGGCTGGTTCTTCCGATCGATCTTGTAGAAATGGACTGTGGATCAGATATTTCACCTGAATCCATTGCCGCGTTTTTTGATAATCCGGCAACTGTAGACAAGGATACTGATAATGACAGGATTGATCCTGACGAACTGGATATTGACCTTGTTATTGAGAACAATGAAGGTATTCCGTATGCATATCCGCACTATTATATCAAAGGTAGAAATCCAAGTGGACCTCATGCACAGGCTATTGATAATGAAATTTGCAATATCCTGGTAGCATATACCGATACACAGATCGAGGCATGTGCACCGGGTTGCGGTGGCAATCAGAAGGTCCTCAGGAAATGGACAATCCTTGACTGGTGTGCAGGTGAATTCATTAGTCATGAACAGATAATTAAGGCAGTTGACAAGAACGGCCCTACTATCGGTGTTTCAAATGTTTTAGTAAGTGTCGATCCATGGAGATGTTCTGCGGATGTAGAACTTCCTCTTCCAGATCATTTATATGATGATTGCTTAGGAGAAGTTAATTATTGGATTGGAAAAGTAGATGGTGCATTGACTGTCTCCGGGAATGCTGAAGAAGGATTTGTGATGCATGATGTGCCGCAGGGAATTACAAGAGTAGAATATGTTGCAGAGGATTGCTGTGGAAATCTGACCAATACCTTTATAGAAGTGAATGTTTCAGATTTGACCCCACCAGTTCCTGTGACCAAAGAATTTATCGTGGTCAGCCTGACGAATATTGGTAACCCGGTCGACGGACCACAGGGCATTGCCAAAGTATATGCAAGAGATGTGGATAACGGATCTTATGATGGTTGTACAGGCATAGATGTGGCAGTCAGGAAAACAAAGGTCGTTTGTTCTCCGGAAGATACGGTTTGGGGAGAATATGTGAAATTCTGTTGCGAAGATCTTGACGGTTTGAAATTTGTGGAAATAGATGTAGAGTTCAGGGTGACTGATGAAAACGGAAACAATAACTATGCATGGTCGACTGTAAGGTTGGAAGATAAATCATCTCCTACCCAGGAATGTCCTGCTGACCTGATCCTGACATGTGATATGGATTATAATGATTTTACACTAACGGGACTGCCTCAATCATTCGGTGCTTGCGGTGAGATCCTTCTCGAATGTGATATAAATGATCTGATAGAAGATACTGAACCAAGAAGAAAAGGACCAAACGATGGATTCTTTAATGATCCTAGATATGATGGTGTTGAAGTACCTGCGTATGATCCTAGTTGTGGATATGGTGCTGTCAGAAGACAGTTTAAATCATGCAGCAGTTGTACTCAGTGGTTTGTGATTGAACCAATTGATCCATTCAATCCGGCAACTATTCAGTTTCCTGAAGATGTCGTTGTGGATTGCGATGCATTTGAAACCGGTGAGCCGACCTGGGAAAATAGTGTATGTACTTTAATAGGTGTTTCCCTTGAATCAGATACATTCCTGTTTGAAGATGGCGCCTGTTTCAAGATATTAAATCACTGGAGTGTCATAAACTGGTGTGTTTATGATCCGGTCAATCCTTCAGCAGGTGGAAAATATGAACATACACAGGTGGTTAAGATCATCGATACACAGGATCCGGTAGTGACAGCTGCTGATAGCCTTTATTTTGATGTGGATGCTGACTGTGTCAGTTCAGCTGGTCAGCTGACAGCAAGGGCCAATGACGAGGGGCAATGTGGAAGCAAGTGGATAAAGTGGGAATTGACTTTGGATCTGAATGCAGATTGGACAGCGGATTACCTGATGAGCAGTGCTTTCCCTCAACTGGTCAATGGTGACGCAAATCCATATTATATAGAACCTACAGGAAATGACGACCTGGCCGTCGTTGAATTACCGGAAGGGATACCTTCAAGTAAAAAATGGCATAGAGCAGTATGGAGAGCATACGATGGTTGCGGTAATAATACAAGTGTGGTTAAATATTTCCAGGTTACGGATAGAAAAGCACCGACACCTTATTGCCAGAATATCAGTACGGCAGCAATGAGTGGAAATGGTCAGGTTGAATTATGGGCGATAGATTTCAATGTCGGCAGTTTTGATAATTGTACAGATGATGATAACCTGGTGTTTACATTTACCGATGTAGC